>JAUNUN010000065.1 GCA_030538155.1 bacterium | reverse complement strand
ATATAAGAATCAAGGGGCAGTAATTTTCTATTGACACTGTCAACCATATCAACAGGATGTCCCTCAACTACGGGCAAGATCAGCATAGTACCAGAGTCAAAGTGATACAGGAAACAGAGTTTTGTTGCCGGCAGTCGGCTCTGCTTTGGCTGCCTTGTACCGCTAAAGATGTGGCTGCTCAACAGCCACCGACTTAAAGTCGGCGGTTGTTGAGTTTACCTTTCAGGTGATGGATATGGTGCAGCGGTTGGTGCTGGGTCTCAACATGATGGACGTGGTCGGAAAAACGGTATCACAATTGACATCGCCAATCTGGGGAACAGCACTTGGAAGTGCGGCCCATCCCCCTTGTAGGCCGCAAGCGAATCGGTAAAAATAATTGCTGGGTGCTGTTTTAGCCACTGCCGGGCAGGCGGTTGCTGCAGGCCGCACAGCAGGTGCTGGTGGCAACTGTCCTACCCGATGCAGGCATGCAGGAAAACAGCGAATATATGGCCACAATTCTGACCGGTTCCATATATGAACATACGTTATGGCTGCCTGCGCAGCAGATTGGCCCAATCCAACTCTTGAAAGCTGTGGTGGAGTAGGTGGTCATCGGGCACAAGCCGGAGATCAAGCCGGGAAAAACTTTGCTCGGCCAAAGGCAGCACTAGGTCCGGCGGGCAGACGGTATCATCCTTGCCGATCAAGAGTGTGACCGGCATGGCCGGCTTTTTCGGCGACGGCTCATAGTTCTCGTAATTCAACGCCGGAGCCAGCAAAATCAGGGCTGTGCATCTTTCAGGATAGCGTTTGGCATGGCAGGCGGCCATGAGACCGCCATAGCTGGAGCCAACCAGGATGTAGCTGTCTAATCCCTTGGTTTCTTCTTCCAGTTGCGCCAGGCGGCAGGCGAGGTCGCCTCTATAGTCATGGATGCGCATGTCTGGAAAACGCTTTTTGAACCAGCGCGCCTTGAAGCCAAGGTTTGAAGAGTCGAGCCCGTGCAGAAAAAAAGCTATGGTCTTGCAGGAAGATGTATGCATCATTCGTTCTTTAAGTCCTCAGTTGCAGATTTGTGCAGCAGTGTATGCGTCTGCTGCAGTTGCTCTCGCAGTTGGCCGGCATCGAGTCCGTGTTTGTGGGCAAAAACTGTCCAGTTCAGTTCAAACGCATGAGCGGCATTGTTGCCCGGTACCCAACGGGTATCATTGCCCAGGCTCGCGTAGCGGCTTTGGGCGTAATGAAGCAAGTCCCAACCACGGGCCAGATGTGCGAGCCAGAAAATATAGGGTAGGTTGATGTATCCCGGCGTGTCTATATAGGTTGGATATTGCTGCCAATGCGCATCGGGCAGACGTTGGCCGGTTGCAACCAGCATCCGTTCCTGCCAACGCTTGAAGATGCCTGTCACCAGTTGCGGCTTCTCTAAATATGAAAGCGCCTCCACATGGTCATGAAAATCCTCGGGCCTTGCTGCGCCCACGCTGATGGTGTGGATTTCGGGCTGCAGCAGGCAGAAGAGATCGTTGAACTGCATGGGCGAAAGCGGAGACGAGAGTTCGCGCAAAAGCGCGGGCGGTTTATAAAGCTTGCCGCCCTTGTCGCTGGGGCTGATGATAAAAACCCCCAGATTACGAGCCTGCGCCGCCTCAAGCACCGGGGTGTGGCGCTGGAAGATGGCGTACCAATGCAGATTGACATAGTCAAAACCGCCATCTCCCTGGTGCCGCACCGCAGCCAGCAAAACATCTGTGTCGGCATGACCGGAGAAACCGATCCACCTGGCCTTGCCCTCTAGTTGCAAGCGCCGTGCCGCAGCCAAACAGCCATTGGGGCGGCAACACTGCCACAGTTCCCGATGCGAATTGATGCCGTGGCAGGCGAGTAGATCCACATAGTCCACTCCAAGCCGGTTAAGAGAATCGAGCACATTGGCGCTGAACAGCGCCGGATCGTCTTCGGGTGCAACTTTGGTTTGCAGGTAGAAGCTGTTGCGCGCAAAAAGCGGCAGAATCTTTCCCAGTTGACGCTCGGAGGAGCCGTAGCCGCGCGCTGTTTCCACATGGTTGATGCCGAGGCAAAAGGCCTCGCGGAGGATAGCCTCAAGAAGGACCTGGCCGGCCGCGCTTATGCTGTCATCCGGCATATCCTGCCAGGACTGCATGGAGCGCATGCAGCCGGCGGAGAGCACGGATAAGGGAAGGCCGGTTTTACCGAAACTGCGGTAGATCATGGGAATATGGTCTGTGCGGCTGGGCTTGCGCCATTGACGAAAGGGTGCATATCATTTAATGCAATCGGGCTATAGCTGCAACACCAGCTGCAAGCATCGCCGTCTTGGCTGGGCAAGAACAAAAATCACATGAGGAATATATGAGTAGCGATAAAGAATGCCGTCCGGAAATCCATTATCCCTGCCCCTGGCAGTACCGGCTGATCGGCGAAGAGGAGGCGGCCATGCGGGCAGCACTCGCCGAGTGTATCGATGTGGAACGCTGTGTGCTCAGCGAGGGCAACCGCAGTTCCGGCGGCCGCTATATGAGTCTGCAGGTGGAGCTGATCGTAATGAGCGAGGAAGAACGCTTGGGCCTGTACCGCTGCCTCGCAGACCATGCGGCTATTAAAATGGTGCTCTGATGGCAGTTCAAGAACAGGGCTTGGTGGAAAACAAGATACTGCCGCTGATGCGCGAGGCGGTTTTGCTGGTTCGCATGGTCCTGCACCGCAAGCTGGTAGAAAGCCTTGCAGAGAGGCGGCCGGAACTGTCTGCAAGCGCCAGGGTGCAGCTCTGCGGCGCGCTCATCAACAACCTCTTCGGCACCAGGCCGGAGGATGAAGCAGTGCTGCATTTTGGCCGCGAGCATCGGCATATGGTGGAAGAGGAACTGCGTGGCCTGGCTGGCCAGGTGGGACTACTGAAACCAGTTCTCACCGATGCCCTGCGTATGCACACCATCTGCGATGAGCAGGAGGGAATCAATTCCACCGCATCCCTGCTCATGGCGAGAGCCCTGGGTGTACTGGAAGAGGACCGGTCCCTGCCTCTACCTTCGACCTTCATGCTTGCGGTGCGCACGCTGGCGGTGGCCGAAGGCCTGGCCCACCCGCTTATTGCTGCTGAGACGGATGCAGATTGACCAAAGTCGCGCCCCATTCACCGCCGTCCGATCCGGCCAAACGGAACCCGGCCACCATGTCCATGCGCTCCAGCTGGGCATGCACCAGTCGCCGCAACACCCCCTTGCCCTTGCCGTGAATGATGCGCACCTGCAGGATGCCGCGCTCCCGGCACAGGGGCAGGTAGTCGTAGAGTAGATCCTTCACCTCGTTTGGTCGGAACTGGTGCAGATCCAGGGTGCCGTCAATGGGCAGTTCCACGCTCTCCGGAAAATAGTCGTCATCCGTCATGATTGTCCATCACCTCCAAGGCCAGGGTAGCGGTGCGCTGGGCTGCGCCCGTCTCGCCCAGTTGCAGCCGCAGTGCGCTAAAGCCTTCCTGCATGGCCCTGCGCTCTGCGCCATCTTCAAGCAGCGGTTTCAGCCTGGCCAAGAGTTGGTGCGGCCGCACCGACTCTTGCAGCAGCTCCGGCACCAGTTCACGCCCGGCAATGAGATTAGGCAGGGAAAAAAAGGGCAGGCTGCGGATAATGAGCCGGCCCAGCCAGTAGGTGTGTCCGGCCACTCGGTAGCTCACCACGCTCGGCACCCGTAAAAGGGCCAGTTCCAGGGTCACCGTGCCCGAGGCGGCCAGGCAGGCCTCGCAGGCAGCCATCATGCTGTAGCGATCCTCTGTGATGATGCGAAAATCAAGGCGGTCCTGATAGGCGGCAAGACCGTTTTCCTCCAAAAGCGCACGGCTGATGGTCGATGCCTGGGGGATGAGGAAGGTGCGGCGTTTCTCAGGTTTTTCTGCGCAGAGCAAGGCTGCGGTTTCCAGAAAAACCGGCAGCAGGCTCTCTACTTCTTTTTTTCTGCTGCCCGGCAAAAGACCGATGAGCTGGGCATCTTCTTGCAGTTGGTGCCTGCGTATGAACTGGCTGCGGGCAAGACTTGGCCGCACTGTGTCCAGGAGGGGATGGCCCACAAAAGCGGCGCGGTAGCCGTGCCTTGTATAGATGGTCTCTTCAAAGGGAAGGATAACGGCCACGCAGTCTGTCAGACGGCCGATGGTATGCACCCGCCTTTTGCGCCAGGCCCAGATCTGCGGGCTGATGTAGTAGAAAATGGGGATTCCCAGCTTTTTCGCCTGCCTTGCCAGAAGCAGGTTGAAGTCCGGATAGTCGATCAGGATCAGGAGCGCGGGCTTTTTGGCGCGCATCCGCTCAAGCAGCGCCTTGCGCGCCCTTAAGATATCACCCAGATGGCTCAGCACTTCGATTGCGCCCACCACCGCGAGCTTGGCTGCATCGCAGAGCATTTCCACCCCGGCCTGCTCAAGCTCTTTTCCGCCCATGCCGCAGAAGCGCAGGCTGGGCCGCATAGCCTGCATGGCTCGCACCAGGGCCGCCCCGTGCATATCGCCCGAGGCCTCACCGGCCACAATCATGATTTCAGCTTGCCCAGGCAATGTGTCCTCGTGCAGCATCTCAGCCGGGCGGGCTATCATTTTGCGAATCGAGCGGATTTCGGCAGAGCAGATCAACCTGTTGCTGCAAGAGCGGGCTGTTCACGCCCGAGGTGCAGAGGGTGCGCAGGAGTTGCCGGTTGTTTTTTTGCACCGCATCGATAACCGCGAGCGCCACGGCCAGGGAATCCCGGCCCTGTGCGCCGGTGACTGCAGGGTTGTTGCGAGTGCGCACGCAATGTGTGAACTCAAGCAGTTCCAGCTCAAGCGCATCGGCCAGCACCACCTCAAGATCGGTGATGGCCGGGCTGGCACTCTCTTCCGTGCTGCCTACCGGCAACTGCATGGTGCTGCATTTCTTGCCGTGGAAATCGATGGTCAGACACTCACCCGGCTGAAAGAGGCGCATGCGCCGCTCCACCGATTGCGAAACTCGGCTGGCGGTGATATTGGCGGTACAGCCGTTGGCAAAGATGATGTGCGCATTGGCAATGTCGGTGTAGGGAGTGAGTACCGGCGCGCCTGCCGCACTGAGGCTCGTTATGGGCGATTTGACCAAGGACAGGATAATATCAAGGTCGTGGATCATCAGGTCGATGATCACATCCACATCCGTGGCCCGGCCGGTAAAGGCGCCCACCCGTTTGGCCTCGATGAAAAGGGGCAGGGTCAGCCGCTTTTGGGCCGCCCGCATGGCCGGGTTGAAGCGCTCGACCAGGCCCACCTGGAGGATGCGCTCTTTGTCTGCAGCCAGCTTGACCAGGGTGTTGGCCTCGTCAAGGGTAGTGGTGATGGGCTTTTCCATCATCACATCCACCCCGTGCTCAAGGCAGTAGCTGCCCACCTCGAAATGGCTGGTAGTGGGGGTGGCGATGGAGACCGCATCCACCTGGGCAACCAGTTCCCGGTAATCGCTGAAGGCGGTGGTAGCCGTTTCACCGGCAATGGCCCGGCCGCGTTCTCTATCAATGTCGGCCACACCCACCAGGGTGACGTGTTCCATGGCGGCGTATTTCTGGGCATGATAGCGGCCCAGATGGCCCACCCCGATAACGCCGACGCGAATAGTTTTAGTCATAACTCAAATGCCCAGATAGGCGCGCTGAATGTCTGGATTGGCAAGGAGCAGTTCAGCCCGATCCTGCATGGTGATGCGGCCGTTTTCCAGCACATAGCCGCGGTCTGCCACCTGCAGCGCCAGATTGGCGTTCTGTTCCACCAGGAAGATGGTGGTGTTCTGATCCTTATTTATTTTTTGGATGATTTCAAAGATTTGCCTGGTAACCAGCGGCGCAAGCCCCATGGAGGGCTCGTCCAAAAGCAAAAGCTCAGGCCGGGCCATGAGGGCGCGGGAAATGGCCAGCATCTGCTGCTCACCGCCGGAAAGGTTGCCGCCGGGCTGGTTGCGGCGCTTTTTTAAAATAGGGAAAAGGTCGTAAAGATAGGCGCGGTCATCTTCGATGCCTTTTTTGTCTCGCCGCAGAAAAGCGCCCATGTCCAGGTTTTCGGATACAGTGAGCAAGGGAAAGATGTGCCGCCCCTCCGGCACCTGGGAAATACCCAGTTGCACGATGTTGTTCGGAGCCATGCCCACGATGTTCTGCCCCTTGAAGAGGATCTCGCCTCGGCGGGGCGAGGTAATGCCCGAGATGGACATCAGGGTGGTGCTCTTGCCGGCGCCGTTTGCCCCGATCAGGGTAATGATTTCGCCCGCCTCGACACTGAGGGATACGCCGTAGAGGGCCTGGATATTGCCGTAATAGGTGTCTACCCGGCGCAGTTCAAGCATACTCAACCTCCTCGCCCAGGTAGGCCTTGATTACCACCGGGTTGCTGCGCACCTCTTCGGGCACGCCTTCCGCAATCTTGCGGCCGTAATCCACCACAAAGATATAGTCGGAGAGGCTCATCACCAGCTTCATGTCGTGCTCGATGAGCAGAATGGAGAGGCCCTCGTCGCGGATGTTGCGGATCAGGCCGATGAGTTTTTGCGTCTCCTGCGGGTTCATGCCTGCAGCCGGCTCGTCGAGCAGCAGCAGCAGCGGTTCCGTGGCCAAGGCCCTGGCAATTTCCAGACGACGCTGCGCGCCGTAGGGCAGGTTTTTTGCCACCTCATCGGCCAGGTCTGCCAAGCCCACCTTGTGCAAGAGCGACCTGCTGATATCCACGGTCTCCTTTTCTTCGCGCAGGGTTCTCGGGTCGCGCAGAATGGCTCCCAGAATCTTTGCCCTGGTGCGGCAGTGGCGGCCGATCATTACATTTTCCAGCACCGTCATGGTGGGAAAGAGGCGGATATTCTGGAAAGTACGGGCCAGGCCTGCCTCGGTGACCTGATTGGGTTTGAGGCCGTTGAGCCTGCGGCTGGGTTGCCCCGAGGGCGACAGGTGCAACTCGCCTGCCGTGGGCGTGTAGATGCCGGTAAGACAGTTGAAAAAAGTGGTCTTGCCCGCACCGTTGGGGCCGATCAGGGCCGCGATCTGGCCGTTTTGAATGGTCAAATCAAGTTTGTCCAGGGCGCGGATGCCGCCGAATTCCATGATCAGGCCGCGCACACTCAGAATCGGTTCCGTACTCATGCTGCGCTGTCCTTCTTGTGGTAGGTGCGGCGGACATTGGCGATAATACCCTGGGGCCGGAACACCATCATGATGACCAGGAGCGCGCCGAAGGCGAGCATGCGGTAGTCGGAAAAGGCGCGCAAATATTCGGGCAGAAGAATGAGGATAAGCGCGCCGATAATGACGCCGACAATGGAGCCCATGCCGCCCAGCACCACGATGCACAGGATCATGGCGGATTCGAGGAAGGTGAAGCTGTCCGGGTTGATGTAGGCGTTCTTGGCGGCAAAGAGCACACCGGCCAGACCCGCCCAGGTTGCGCCCAGGGCAAAGGCGGTGAGTTTGACCGTGGTCTTGTCGATGCCCATGGCCTGGCAGGCGATTTCATCTTCGCGCAGGGCAAAAAGCGCCCGGCCGATGCGGGAATTCTGCAAACGGTTGATGACAAAGATGGTGAGCACCACCATGGCAATAGTCAGGTAGTACTGGTAGTTGAGTGCGGTCTCCATGGGCATGTTCACCCCGAAAAAGCCGGGGCGGCTGATATTGGAGATACCGCCCGGACCTTGGGAAAATTCGGCCCAGTTTTTCAGCACCAAGAGAATGATCTCACCAAAACCCAGGGTGACGATGGCCAGGTAGTCGCCGCGCAGGCGCAGCACCGGAAAGCCCAAGAGGATGCCGAACAGGGCCGCCATAATGCCGCCCAGGGGCAGGGCAATCCAGAAACCCACGTCGAAGTGCATGTTCAAAAGGGCATAGGTGTAGGCCCCCACCGCGTAAAAGGCAACATAGCCCAGGTTGAGCAGGCCTGCCACACCCACCACGATGTTCAGGCCCAGGCCCAGGACCACGTACATCAGGGCCGTGGTCATGATGTTGACCTGGTAGGTGGAGAAGAGCAGGGGAAAGATGAGGAAAAAAAGTGCGGCCGTGGCAAAAACCGGGCGGGACACAGCGGGCGTGTTGAAAAAGCGTTCGGTCAGGCTGAGCCTGCCGGCCTCTTCTTCCTGCTGCTCCTGCTGCCGCATCTGACCGCGACGATCACGATAGTGGCGGTAGACACTGGTTAGAAGCGAAGCAATGCAGGTGGCTGCACCCACATAGATCAGATTCTGCCAGCGCCATATCACCAGATGTTCGGTCGTGTTCACCTTGACCACCAGAATGGGAAAGGTAAGGAACATGAACCAGAGGGCGGTGAGCAGGGCCTTGCGGCAATCCTTCAGGGTGATGACGTTCATGTACTCAAAAGGCTCCTGAACGTTCAGACTTTTTCGATGGTCGCCTTGCCGAGCAGTCCGGCCGGGCGGAAGATCAGGATCAGCACCAGAAGCGAGAAGGCAAATACATCCTCATAGGCGCTGGAAACATAACCGGTGGCAAAGGACTCGGTCAGCCCCAGGACAAAACTACCCAAGACTGCGCCGGGAATGGAACCGATACCGCCCAGTACTGCGGCGGTAAAGGCCTTGATGCCGGCGATAAAGCCGATATAGAAGTTGATCTGGCCGATATGCGAGGCAATGAGTACCCCGCCGATGGCTGCCAGGGACGAGCCGGTGATAAAGGTAATGGAGATGACGGTATCCACATTAACGCCCACCAGAAAGGCCATGGTCTGGTCCTGGGCCGTGGCGCGCATGGCCTTGCCGGTGCGGGTGAACTTGATCATCAGGGTCAGAAGGATCATGACCACGGAGGTGACCGTTAAAATGGCCAGATCCGTGGTGCCCACCATGGAGGCGAAACGTTCCAGAAAGGCCGGTTCCGGAATCAGTTCCGGAAAGGGCAGAAAGTTCGGCGTCTGTGCCAGCATGACATAGTTCTGCAGAAAAATGGACATGCCGATGGCGGAGATGAGCGGAGAGAGTCGGGGCGCGCCGCGCAGGGGCCGGTAGGCCAGGCGCTCTATAGTAAAACCGTATGCTGCGGCCCAGATGATGGCCGCGACCGAGGCCAGGATCAGCACCGCCGGCAGGGGCAAACCGTACATGTTGAGTACGGTGGCAACGATGAGCGCGGTAAAGGCGCCGATCATGTAGACTTCGCCGTGGGCAAAGTTGATCAGGCCGATGATGCCGTAGACCATCGTGTAGCCCAGGGCAATGAGGGCATAGATGGAGCCGCGGGTCAGGCCGCTGAAAACCAGTTCCAGGAAGTATTCCATGCCAGAAAGATGCGATAAGGCCTGCGGAAACGCCGCTGCGGGAATTCACCCACAGCGGCCGGTGTCAAGCAAGGCCCGATCTTCTTTGCTGGAAGACCGGGCCGAAAACAGCGTAAAACGGGCTGGTTCTTAATTATTCAGCGATAACATACTGGCCGTCTTTGACCATGAACATGTTGAAACCGATACCAACCGGGTCGCCATGCTCGTCAAAGCTGATGGGCCCAAAGGGGGTTTCCACCTTTTCAGCGCGCAGGGCGGCGGCGATATCGTCCGCCTCCAGGGATTTGGCCTTTTCCAGGCCATTGACGATGGCAAGTGCTGCAGCCACGCCGTTATCGAAGAAGGAGCCGGGCTCAGCGCCTTCGGATTTCTTGAATTTTTCGCGATACTCAATGGTAATGGGGTTTTTCGAGGTATCGGTGGGGCCGGTGGCATACACGCCTTCTGCATCCTTACCCGCCACTTTGATAAAGGCCTCGTCTTTCACGCCGTCATCGGACACAAAGGTAGTGTTCATGCGTTTTTTGCGCATCTGGCTGACCAGTTTGGAGGCCTCGGGATGGTAACCGCCGAAAATGACTGCATCGGGGTTGCTGCGCTTGACCTTCTGAATGACTGCGGAAAAATCCACCTGGCCTACGGTGATGCCTTCAAAGAGCACTACTTCAGCCTTTTTGGATTCTTCGATGAACTGCCTGGCATAGGTGGCCAGGCCCAGGCCGTAGTCGCCCTTGTCGTGCAGGACGGCAACTTTTTTTGCGCCTAGTTTGTCGACAACAAAGTCTGCCATGGTGCGGGCTTGACGGTCATCCGAGGCGATGGTGCGGAAGAAATACTTGTATTCGCCGGACTGGGTCAGCTCAGGGGTGGTGGCGGAAGGAGATACAGATACGATCTTGGCGTCGCGATAAATCGGCAGGGCAGCCTTGGTGGGGCCGGAGCAGATATGGCCCAGAACCGCCTTGACGCCGTCTGAAACCAGTTTGGTGGCCACGTTGGCTGCGGCCTCGGGCTTGCACTGCTCATCCACCAGCACCAGTTCAACGGGCGCGCCTTTAATGCCGCCCCTGGCATTGACGTCTTTCACCACCAGTTGCGCCCCTTTGAGGGTGGGCAGGCCGTAAGAGGCCAGATCGCCACTGTGAGCGCCGGCAACACCGATCTTGATCGGGTCTGCGGCAAGGGCAGGGACGACTGTCGCGGCAAAGAGGGCTCCTGCGGCAAAAAAGGCAAGCATTTTTCCGGATTTTGTCATGGATAAACCTCCTGAGGTTGGCATCAGGTTGACGGGAATGTACGCAGTTTCGAACTGTTCTACATACCCCATGGGGATATTTTTGCACTAAAAATGAAAAAAATGCTGTAAGCCGTTTGCCTGGTGCGGAATTCGGCCATACTTCCCCTGCGGCAGATCAGGACCATGTGGCTGCCAAGCTCGCTCGGCATGAAATTGGGGTGCAGATCCATCCGGCTGCCCCTAAACGCGTTTTTCGGTGAGGAACAGGCAAGAGAAATGGGGAAAGTGCGCGACAGCTACATTTGCTTTGACCACAGAGTGGGCGTACATACATGTTTCATGATATCTTACATGGAGTGAGCAAGCATAGCGCACAACATATTGAACAAATGCGACCGTCGCGTATTTCTGTGGCAGTTACGTGTTGCTGACTCTTTGACAATGGAGGTGGAAGATGAAGAAGGTTGCGGTTCATGCAGAGGCCCCTGATTTTACCCTGCCGGACATAGAAGGCAGGCCCGTTTCCCTCAGTTCTTTCAGAAATACCGTTTCGGTGTATCTGGTTTTAAACCGGGGCTTTTCCTGACCATATACGCGCAAGCACATGGCGCAGTTGCGCCAGGACTTTGAGGCATTTACTCAACTCTCCACCACCATCCTGGTGGCCGGACCCGAGGATGCCGAGCGCTTCCGCACATTCCGGCAAGAAGAGCGCCTGCCCTTTATCGGCCTGCCCGACCCCAAACATCAAGTGCTTGATCTCTATGGCCAGGAGGTGAAGTTGCTCAAGCTTGGGCGCATGCCGGCGCAATTTTTGATCGATAAGACGGGCATC
>JAUNUN010000064.1 GCA_030538155.1 bacterium | reverse complement strand
TTGACGCTTCCAACAACTCTACCAGAAATCCGCTGTGTCCTCTTAACTATGCCCCCTTCGCTGGTGGTGCACTTGCAATGAGAATCTACCATTGTTAAGAGCCACTATGTGTAAAGATTAGACAGAAAAATTGCCGAAACACCGACAAGTATTTAAAAATGGTATTGTAGTCCAAGCGCATCTGCAACCTTATTCCAGACTCAAAATCATGATCAGATCAATGTCGGATCAAAGATGTGAGCCGGGAAAGGCATAGGGAGCAGACGTTAACCGTGGTACTCTCAGGAACCTTAGAATGGGCCTTGATATGGAATTGTTCTCACCAGAACTAAAACCATGGCGGAGTGCCGGTATGAAAAAAAGACAGCGCCGTCTTCCTGCTGGTATCGCTTCATATCTCTGTGTTGCTCATAGTGTTTTCGGAACGCCGCTCGCGTTTGCCGCTGATGCGGTGCCTGTGGCTACAGGAGGCGGCACGAATACGGCCTTGCTTGCTGCGGCCGTCCTTGGTGTGGCTGCTCTTGCCGGAGCAGCTCTGGGGGCTGGACTAAGCTGGTTCTTCCTGAGAAAAAAAACTGCAAACACAGGCCTCCCGCTGGAAAGTACCGGCCCAGCTTCTAACCGAGCAGGTTTGAATGCAGCCAACAATCTGACAAGCGGATTTATCCACGAATTCAACAACAGCCTGTGCACCATCCAGGGCTTTACCGATTTGGCCCTACTCCGCAGCAGCGGGCAGACAGCAGAGCGGCAGGGATTGGAGCAGATCCGCATCGGCGTGCAACGCTCAACCAGGCTCTTGGAGCAGCTCGGGCGTTTTCATATGGAGGTTGAGACAGCGCAGCCCGTGCCTTTGGGGCTCTTGCTTAAGGGATATGATAAGTGGGTGCGGAGCTTGCAATCTGGTCCAGTCGGAACAAACGGTTCCGGCCAAAAGTCGGACCAGCAGAATATGTCTGTCCGTCTCAACGTGCAGGTGCGAGACACTTCAACCATGGTGCTGGCGCAACCGGTGCAGGTGCAGCATTTGCTTGGCCTGCTCCATCAGGCGGCCATGACGGCAGCGGAAGACGGAGGCGTAAGGGAGGTGCAGCTTGTTTTGCGGCAGGCAGTCATTGACCGGGTGGATGGGCAAAACCCAAGGCTTGAACTGGTTTTAAACGGTATCGCCGAGTTGCCCGCAGCAAGCACACAGGCGCTTGAGCAGGTCGCTACCGAGCTTGGCGGCTCCTTTCTGATACACAAGGAGAAGGATGGCGCCAAGTCCTGTCGCCTGTCCCTGCCGGGCCAACCCGCTGCTGTACCGCCCTACTGAGACGACCTGCGCGCCGCCAGGCAAGCCCTCATCAACCTCAGATTACCCTCGGATCAACCATCGGGTAGGAGACAAGGTTGCCCCACCGTCCTCTCACACCGTCGGACGTATGGTTCCATATCCGGCGGTTCATGTACCACATTGAAATCTGCGCACCAGAGTCAGCAGTGACCAAGACCAAGGTCATGTTCTCGCGTTCGACCACCGCTGTCATCAAATCCTGCCGTTGCTGTCCGGAGGTATGAACTGGTTGCGTTTATTGAGACATAGGCATAAACAATGAACCGATCCATTTAAAAGGAGAGGTTCGATGAATCGCCGCAACCGTTACAGTGCTGAATCGGGGCGGTTCATTGAAGCCTTCCTTGTCCGGCATTTACAAACTGCTCAGATAGTGAAGACCGACGCCTTGCCCGCGCTGAACGCTGTCGGCAAAGAGCATGAGCACCTCAAGAAAGTGACGCCGCCGGGAGAGGCCAAAACCTGGTTACCTTTGGTGCACATCATGATTGGCAACATGAAAAAATTCATCAACGGAACTTTTTACGGTGTTTCATCGCACTATCTTCAGGAATATTTGATGAGTTTTGCTACCGCTTTAACTGCAGGTTTTGGGAACCAGAGCTTCCTTTGCGCCTGCTCAATGCCTGCCTGGCCCATGGGCCAGTGAAAATTGCTGAGTTTCATTAAGAGCTGCTTAACACATTCTTTACATGGAGATACAGGGATCTGCCCGCGCGGCATCACAGCACACCATGCACCAGTACCAGTCCAACCGTCTGGAAAATCTGTTTCGTCAGTTGCTTTTCAACTGCACGAGCCGCCCCCTGGCCGATCCCTTTGCCGCCGAAGTAATTGTGGTGCAGCATCCGGGCATGGGTCAGTGGATTTCACGTCAATGGGCGCTTACCACCGGTATTGCCAGCCTCTTTTCTTTCCCGCTGCCCGCGCGTGCTCTGGGTGAACTGTACCAGCAGTTGCTCGATGCGCCCAGGCAGGAGGATCCCTGGCAGAGTGCGGTGCTGCGCTGGCGCATCCTGGCGCTTTTGCCCGCATACAGCGGCCACCCTGCCTTTGCCCCTTTGAGCGCCTATCTGCAACCGGATGCCGACGAAGAGAGCCTCCTGCAACTGGCCGGCCGCATTGCCGCCGTCTTCGACCAGTACCTGGTCTATCGGCCGGATGTGCTCCTGCAGTGGGAAGCCGCGCCGCAGGGTAGCGGCAGCGAAAGCGGCAGGGACTGGCAGGCGATTGTATGGCGGCGTCTTGCTGAGGGCCGGCCCCCACACCGAGCCCATCAGCAGGCCGATTTTCTCCGTTTGTCGGCACACAGGCCTGTACCGCAGGTTCCGGCCGCAAAGACACTGCCCCAGCGCCTACACCTCTTTGGCATCAGCAGCCTGGCCCCGGTCTATCTGGAGCTGTTTGTCCAGCTCAGCCGCCATATTGAAACCCATTTCTACCAGCTCAGCCCCTGCAGCCAGTACTGGTTTGACCTAGCCCCGGCCCGGCATCAGGCAGAGGCCCAGGCCCAGGATAGCCTTTTGGCCTTTTCCACGCCGATGCACAGTGCAGACCATCCCCTTTTGGTGCAGCTAGGCCAGGCAGGACGCGACTTTGGCCGCCAACTGCTGGCAAGTGGGCTCGATGATGCGCAGGATCTCTACGAAGAACCCCAAGGCAATAGCCTGCTGGCCGAACTGCAGAGGCAGGTGCTGTATCTCAGCCCCGTGCCGGAGCCGGAAGAGCGCGCCATGATCGCACCGGATGACCGCTCCCTTGAGCTGCATTGCTGTTTTTCGCCGCTGCGCGAGGTGCAGGTGTTGCACGACTACCTCTTAGACGGTTTTGAGCGCGACCCACAGCTGCGGCCCGGCGACATCCTAGTGGCCGCGCCCGAAATCAGCCGCTACAGCGCGGCGGTGCAGGCGGTCTTCGGTGAAGCGCCGCGGGAGCGTTTCATTCCCTGGTCGCTGGCCGATCAGCCCCTGGCAGGCCGGGACGCCCTTGCCCCTTTGTTCCTCTCCCTGCTTGGCCTCTTTGAAAGCCGCTGCACCAGCATCGAGCTGCTCATCCTGCTGGAGCATCCGGCTATGCACCGGCGTTTTGATCTGGATGCCTCCCAGCTTCCTCTGGCACACAACCTGGTGCAGATTGCCGGTATCCGCTGGGGCCTGGATGCGGCCCACAGGCGCGACCTGGGCATCGCAGCCGGGCCGGTACACAGTTGGCGGCACGGACTCGATCGCCTGCTTCTGGGCTATGCCATGGGCAGTACGGACGCGCTTCATGAGGGGCTCCTGCCCTGCGCTCCCGGAGGTGAAGAGGCCAAGGCCGTGCTTGCCTCCCTGCTGCAGTTCTACGATACTCTGGATGGCTGGCGGCGGCGCTGGCAAAGCCCGCGCCCGGCCAGGGAATGGCCGCCACTCCTGCTGCACCTCGTGGCCGACTGCCTGCGCCCCTCCTCTGAGGAAGAACTGGACCCGGTGCGGACAGGCATACAGGCCCTGGCTGAAGAGCTGGAACTGGCACGATTTGACGGCCTGCTCAGCCCGCAGGCCCTGCGCCTTGTGCTTGAAGAAAAGCTGAACCAGGCCGACAGCGGCCAGGCCTTTCTTTCCGGTCGGGTCACCTTCTGCAACATGGTGCCCATGCGCTCCCTGCCTTTTCAGATCATCTGTTTTTTGGGCATGAACGACGGCGATTTTCCCCGCCTGCAGCATCCGGTCAGCTTTGATCAGATGGCGCGGCACCCGCGCCTGGGCGACCGTAACCGCCGCGATGACGACCGCTACCTCTTTCTGGAGGCCATTCTTTCCGCCCGCAGCCAGCTTTTTCTGTCCTGGGTAGGCCGCAGCCGGCGCGACGGCACGGAACGGCCGCCCTCGGTGGTGGTGAGCGAACTCTTGGACTATCTCGACAGCAGCATGCAGGTGGCCGGGCATGAAGAGACACAGATGACACCTATCAGCAGCCGCCTGCTCCAGATGCATCCTCTGCAGCCCTTTAGCGCGGAGAACTATACGGGCAGGTCCAGAACGGCCGGCTTCAATCCTAGCTGGCTGCCCGCTGCAAGCCTGGGACCAAGTCCGCCTTTTTTGGCTGAGCCCCTGCCGCTCGCGGCCGGCACGGCAAGCGAGGTGGAGCTGGGGGCCCTGCTGCGCTTCTGGCGCAACCCCGCCCGCTCTTTCCTGCGCGGGCACCTGGGCATGGGTTTGCAGGCAGGAGAGGTCCTGGTTGAAGAGGCCGAGCCCTTCAGCCTGGATGGCCTTGAGCGCTACGGCCTCAGGCAGGATATCATCCGGCGCAGTCTGGCCGGGCAGGAAGAGGCCCGCATAAGTGCCGTGCTGGGAGGCCAGGGGGGCCTGCCCATGGGAAGTTTTGCCGGGCTCGCCCTAGCTGGGCCCATGGCAGAAGCGACGGCCCTGGCAGAGACACTCAGGCCCTTTGTGCTCCAGCCGTTCGATCCTCTGGAGGTACAGGTTACGCTTGCAGATACACTCCTTCGCGGCTGGCTCGACAGGCTCCACCAGAGCGGCCGCATTGTCTGGGCTGCGAGCGGAGCCAGGGCCAATCTGCTGCTCGAAACCTGGCTCTGCCATCTGGTGCTGGCGGCTATTCCGCCGGAAAATCGTCAGAATATCCCCTGTGCGAGCCACCTCTTTTCCTGGGACGGTAAGGCACAAGCGGTGCGCCACTGTATGTTTGCAGAACTGGATGCCGAGCTTGCGCGTCAACACCTGCGCCCCTATGTCGAAGGCTTTCTCCAAGGGCAAGAGGGCCTGGCCCTGCCCTTTTTCCCCAACAGCGCCCTGGCCTGGGCGGAACAGATGCACAAGAGCGGTGACATGGAAAAGGCCCACAAGGCCGCCTGCACCGTGTGGCAGGGCGGATATACCATTCGGGGTGAAAGGGAAGATCCGGCCTTTCTCAAACTCTTTCCGCAGGAAGATCCCTGTGACGAGGACTTTATCGAACTGGCCGAATTATTGCTGACCATGCTGGAGATGCTTGTGCTTGCGGAGGTGGGTGATGCAGCCGCTTGATCCCTTCACCATGCCGCTTGAGGGGCGCAGGTTCATCGAGGCCAGTGCCGGCACCGGCAAGACCTGGACTTTAACCTTGCTTATGCTGCGCATGATTGTGGAACAGGGCCTGGGTATCGAGCAGATCCTGGTGCTGACCTATACCAGGGCCGCCACGGCGGAACTGCGCAGCCGCATCCGCAGCCGCCTGCGCGAGGCCCAGATGCAGTTGCAGGGCAGGAACCCCGCCCCAGACCCGCCTGACCCGGCCCTGGAGCGGGTACTGGCGGCAGTGCCCTTCGAAACCGCGAGCCTGCGCCTGAACCAGGCGCTCACCCGCATGGATGAGGCTGCCATCACCACCATCCACGGTTTTTGCGGGAAGGTGATCAAGGAACATGCCTTTGAGGCTGGCTTTTCCTTTGATCAGGGCATTATCGCAGACGAGGCTGCGCTGCGGGAAGAGATCATGGCCGATTTCTGGCGCAAGCGCTTCTACCCCCTGGGGCCGGAGGAAAGCGCCCTGGTGCTGAAGCACTGGCCCGGGCCTGAAAAGCTCTTGGCAACCGTTGCCAATACGCTCATGATCGAGGAGGGCTGCATACTGCCCCGGCTGAGCGCAGATGCCCTACCCCGGCAGGTGGAAGCATTGCAACAGAGCCATGGCGAGCTGCTGCAGGCCTGGAAAAAAGATGGTGCAGCTGCGCAGGATTGGCTTGAAAGCGATCCCTGCCTGAGCCGTGCCGCAAAAAACTATCGTGCGGATCAGGTAGAAAAGCTGCTGGATGACCTGGCCGCACTGCTGCTGAATCCTGTATTTCCACGGCTCTTGCCGCCCCGGCTGGAACGGCTGTCCACGGAATACATGCTGGACTGCCTTTTAAAAAAGAAGGTCTGTACAGACTGGCAGCCGCATACCTTTTTCAATAGCTTTACCCGGTTCCGGCAGCACTATCAGGAGATGCTGTACCTCTGGAAATGCACCCTGCTGCATGAGGCCCGCCTGTATCTTAAGGAGGAGTTGCAGCGCCGCAAAGAGGCCCAGCGCCTGCTCGGCTATGATGATTTGCTCAGTCGGCTCGACCTGGCCCTGCAAAATCCGGAAAGCGGCCCCCAGCTTGCCCGCGCCCTCGGCAAGCGCTACCAGGCGATTCTGGTGGATGAGTTTCAGGATACCGACCCGGTGCAGTACCGCATCTTTTCGGCCCTCTCAGGCGAGGGCAGTCGGCCCTTCCACATGATCGGTGATGCCAAGCAGGCCATCTACTCCTTCCGGGGCGGCGACATCTTCACCTATATACAGGCCAAGCGCGAAACAGCTGCAGCCAGGCGTTACACCATGACCACCAACCACCGCTCCTCTCCCGGCATGGTTGCCGTGGTCAACACTCTGTTCAACCGCAGGAGCGATGCCTTTGTCTTCACGAGAGACATCCCCTTTCATCCGGTGGAGCCGAGCGGCAGGGTGGAGAACCAGGCCTGCATGCTCCAGGGCAGGCCAGCCGTGCCGCTCAACATCCTCCTCATGAGTGATTGTGAGGAGAAGAAACTCAGCAAAAGCGAGGCCGATAAGTGCGCCGCAACTGCCTGCGCAGAGGCCATTGCCGGGCTTGTGCAGAGCGCAGCTAAGGGCAAGGCGAGCATCAGCGGACGGGCCCTGGTCAGCAGCGATATCGCCATTCTGGTGCAGGCGCACCGTCAGGCTGAGCTGATGCGCGTTGCCCTTAGCAGGGTCGGGCTCAACAGTGTTTATGCGAGCAAGCTCTCGGTTTTTGCCGGCAGCGAGGCGGCCGAGCTGGAAACTCTGCTGCGCGCCCTGCTCAACCCGGCAGGCCGCAGCCTTTGTGCAAGCGCCCTGGCCACCAGCTTCTTTGGCTTGAATGCCTTCGCCCTCTACCAGCTCCAGCAGGATGCTGCGCTTTGGGGGGAGCGCGTACAGCAACTGCGTGGCTACCAGGCCCATTGGCAGCGCTTCGGCATTCATGCCATGCTGCACCGGCTCTTCCAGGAAAGCGGCATCACGGCCCGCCTCACCGCTCAATCGGAGGGCGAGCGCAGCCTCACCAACCTGCTCCACCTAGCTGAACTGCTGCACCAGGAAGAAAGCACTGCGCCCGGCATGGAGCGGCTGCTGCGCTGGCTGCAGCGTCAACGCGAGCACGCGGAAAGTGATGCCGAAGAGGAACGCCTCATGCGGCTGGAAAGCGATCAGGCCCTGATTCGCATCAGCACCCAGCACAGTGCCAAGGGTCTGGAATATGCCCTGGTCTTTCTGCCCTTTCTCTGGCGGGCCCAGGACAGCAGCCGCAGCCGGGATGCGGCCATCGCCTTCCACGACCGCGAAACACTCAGCGCCTGCCGGAATTTCGACAGTGAAAACGCTGCCCACCTCGCTCTGGCCGAGGAGGAGGAGCGGGCCGAAGCCATGCGCCTCTTGTATGTGGCCCTTACCCGAGCCAGATACAGCACCTGCATCTGCTGGGGCAGAGTATCCGGTATGATGGAGACACCCATGGCCCGCCTCCTGCATGAAAAGGATGTGAGTGAGGATGAAAAGCTGCTGCGCCGGGATCTGGCCGAACTGACGCAAGACGGCCCAGACCAGGAGGTCCCACTGGTACGCTGCTATCCACCGGGTGAGCTGCCCTGGCAGGGGTTGAGCGTGAGCAGAGCTGCGGGTAGCGGCATCTTGCCGCCCCTGTCTCCGCAACCGGCCTTGGCTGCACGCCGCTTTCAGGGCTCAGTGCCTGCAGATTACATCAATAGCAGTTACACCAGCCTCAGCACCGGTCAGGAACTGGCCCCGTTCACTGAGGAGGGTCGCGACAGCCCGCTCGAAGCGGCCCTGTTCAGTCGCCGCCAGACGGAAGATTTTCAGCATATCGCCACCTTTCCACGAGGCACCCAGGCCGGACTCTGCCTGCACAGCCTCTTGGAGCAGATCGATTTTGCCCGCCCGGCTGCAGAACAGGAGGAACTGGTACGCAAGGCGCTTGAGCAGTACGGCTTTGATCTGCGCTGGCAGTCAGCCCTGCTGGCTTGGCTGACCAATATACTGGCCACGCCGCTGCCAAAAAGCTGCAGCCTGGCCGATCTTGCGCCGCAGGATCTCTTGCGCGAACTCAGTTTTCTCTTTCCGGTGGAGGACTTGGCCATCCCCAAACTGAACCTGCTTTTCACGAACTTCGGTCTGCCGCAACTGCGACAACGGCCACAGTTGTCGCCGCGCGACGAGGTGCTCAAGGGCCTGATGAAGGGCTTTGTCGATCTCATCTTCCGCCATCAGGGCCGCTACTTCATTGTGGACTACAAATCCAACCACCTAGGTTCTGAGCCGGGCAGCTATACCAAGGCGGCCCTTGAGGCCTGCATGGACCGGCACCACTACCATTTGCAGTACCTGCTCTACACCCTGGCCCTGCACCGCCACCTGCAGATGCGCCTGGCGGCGTATCACTATGAAGAGCATTTCGGCGGGGTCTACTATTTGTTTTTGCGGGGCATGGAACCCAGGCAGGGGACTCAAGGCATCTACCAGGTCAGGCCGGATTTTGCCCTGATCGAGGCGCTGGATGAGTTGTGCCGGGGCAGGGAGGGAGCAGATGGAGCTCTTTGATAGTGTACGGCCGCAGGGGCAACTCACTGAGCTTGATGTACAACTGGCCAGGCTCCTGCTGCGTCTGCATCCGGATTTGGACCAGGCGGCGGCCCTGGCTGCGGCCTGCACCAGCCACGCGCTCGGCGAGGGCCATACCTGTTTGCCGCTGAAGCGGGCTGTAGCATGCTTAGGGTTACAGGCTCAAGCGCCTGCGGAGAAGTTGCGGCTTGATATCAATGAATTGCGCCGCAATCTCTTGCTGAGCGGGGCAGCGGTGGAGGCGGGCCGGGAAGCGATTGATGCTAGGCCCCTGGTGCTGGATAAGGGTAACCGGGTGGCCCTGTTGCGCTGGTATGCTGCGGAAAGCGGCATCGCGCATGATCTTTGCAAACGCGCAGCACCTCTTTGCACTGTTGATACCAATAGGGCGCGGTCACTCCTGCAGGAGCTTTTTCCGGCAACCGAGGCAAAGCAGCACAGCCCCGGCCCGAATCTACAGCGATGCGCCGCAGCCCTGGCCCTGAGCAAGCGGCTCCTCATCCTCTGCGGTGGTCCCGGCACCGGCAAGACCTATACCCTGGCGCGGATTCTGGCACTGTTTATTGCGCTTGCACCAAAAACCACACACATATCGCGCATATCGCACACAGTGCGCATAGCCCTGGCCGCTCCCACCGGGCGGGCCGCCATGCGTTTGGGCGAATCCATCCGCGAGGCCGCAGCCGGTATGCCTACGCTCTTTAGCAGCAGCCTGCCTGAGCCGCAGACCCTGCACCGTCTGCTTGGCTTTCAGCCCCAGAGCGGCGCCTTTCTGCGCAATGCAGCGAACCCCCTGCATGTGGATCTTCTCGTAGTGGATGAGGCCTCCATGGTGGATGTGCTCCTTCTGGAGGCGCTTCTGGCAGCCTTGCCTGCCAAGAGCCGCCTGATCCTCTGCGGCGATCCGGGCCAGTTGCCGCCGGTGGAGCCGGGCAGCCTGCTCCATGCCCTGCAGACCCTGCCTGAGCCGAAATATTCTCAAGCGCTCAACAGGCAGGTGCGGGAGCTTTGCGGCGAAGGACTACCCGACAACCAGCCGGGCGCTGCATTCGCCGGAGAAGCGGATATCCTGGCGGAGTGTCGTATCAGCCTGCGCCGGGCCCACCGTTTTGGCCGGAAAAGCGGCATGCCGGCCCTGGCTGAGGCCCTGCAGGGACAAACATCCGATGCCTTTGCCAAGGCCCTGTCCCAGCCTTGGCCTGATATTCGCCTGCACAGGCCCGCAGAGGCTGAGGCGCTTTTGCCCGGACTGCTGCAGGATTTCTTCCAGCCGCTCCTGCAGGCTCAAAACGTGCAGGAGGCAATGCAGACCTTTGCCCGCGTTCGTGTGCTCTGCGCCCTCCGAGAAGGCCCTTGGGGGGTAAGCGGTATCAATAGCCGCTGCAAACAGCTTGTACGTAGATTATCCCGCATTGCCGCCCGGCAGGAACTTTACCAGGGGCTCCCCATCCTGATCTTGACGAATGACTATGGCCGGCGCCTCTACAACGGCGATACCGGCATTATCTGGCCGGATACGAGTGGCGCACTCATGGCTTGGTTTGAAGGAGAAGAGGGGCTCGTCGCCTTTGCCCCGGCAACGCTTCCGGCCTGGCAGCCTGCCTATGCCATGACCGTGCACAAGGCCCAGGGTGCGGAATTCGTCCGCGTACTCCTGCTCCTGCCACCTGAAGACAGCCCGATTTTGAGCCGGGAACTGCTCTACACCGCCATCACCAGGGCCAAAAAAGAGCTGATCCTCTTTGCCGATACCGACCTGCTCCACACCATGGCGGCCCGACGGCTCCGCCGCCACTCCAACCTGGACAGGCTGCTCCTGAGCGTGACCGATCCTGCCTGATCCTGATTCCAGATCCATCTCGCTATCTGAGCGGCACTTTGCGCCGTTCATCAGTGCCCCTTGTGTAATCCGGGCCAGACCCTATAGTGCCCTAAAAGATTCGACAGATCAAAACCATAACCAATAACCAAGAAGAAACCCAAGAAGGAGCCATATATGAGCAATACATCGCAACCGAACAAGGAAGCCCCCCAGCCGCTCCTCAAAGAAGTGGCCGGGATCTACACCGCCCCGCCCGCGCACTGGGTGGGCAACGGCTTTCACGTGCGCAGCATGTTCAGCTATGCAGACGCCTTTCAGGGCAGCGATCCCTTTGTGCTGTTGGACTATGCGGCGGAAGAGCAGTTCAGCCCCAACCCAGGCGCGCCCAGGGGCGTGGGCCCGCATCCGCACAAGGGTTTTGAGACCGTGACCATTGCCTACCAAGGCGAGGTGGCCCATCGGGATTCAAGCGGAGGCGGCGGCACCATCCAGACGGGCGATGTCCAGTGGATGACCGCCGGCCGGGGCATAGTGCATGATGAGTTCCACTCACGGGAATTCAGCGAAAAAGGCGGCCTTTTTGAGATGGTGCAGCTCTGGGTAAATCTGCCCGCCAAGGACAAGGAGACCCCGGCCGCCTACCAGCCGATCCGCAAGGAAGAGATTCCGGTGTTGGTTCTGCCGGATGATGCCGGCAGCGTGCGTCTGATTGCGGGCAGTTATCAGGGTGAACAGGGCCCGGCCAAGACCTTCACGGAAATGAATGTGTGGGATGTGGTGCTGCATGCGAACGCGAGCACGGTCTTTACTCTGCCCGCCACGCACAACCTGAGCCTGGCCATCCTGCGGGGCGAGGTGCGCATCAATGAGGGTGAGAACGCCCAGGCAGGCGCCCTGGTGCGCTTTCAAATGGGCGGAGAAACTTTGGAACTGCAGGCAGGAGAAAACGGAGCTACCATTCTTTTGCTCTCCGGCGTGCCCCTGAATGAGCCGGTGGTGGGCTATGGTCCCTTTGTTATGAATTCCATGGACGAGATCCGCCAAGCCTTTGCCGATTATGAGCGCGGCAAATTCGGCAATCTCGCCTAGGCGCAGGTTTTTCGTCCAGCACAAGCACATTTCTTACACGGGCGATGCACAGTTCTCTTGGGTAGCCACTGGGCCGTCTCTGAGCTGTCACAGAGGTCAATACGCAGCATCGCCCGATTGCATCTTCAGTATCTTCTAATTTCTCTTGGGTAACCCCCCGGCTCTGCCGGGGGACTCCACAAGTTTGACAG
>JAUNUN010000063.1 GCA_030538155.1 bacterium | reverse complement strand
AGGGTATTGCCCACTATCCCAAGGATGAAGACCTGCTTTACAGCTACGGCTTCTTCCTTGAGGAAAAAGGGCGACATGCCGAGGCCCTGGCCACCATGGAAAAACTGGTAGCCATCAACCCGCAAAATGCAGGCGCGCTGAACTTTGTCGGCTATAGCTGGGCCGAAAAGGGCATCAACCTGGACAAGGCCCTGGACTATCTGCAGCGGGCCTCCAGGCTGCAACCGGAAAACGGCTATATCCGCGACAGTTTGGGCTGGGTGTTATACAAGCTGGGTAGGATGGACGAGGCTGCCCGCGAACTGGAACAGGCAAGCCGGCAGGCCCAGGAAGATCCGGCCATCCTTGAGCATCTGGCTGAAGTGTATCTTGCGGCCGGCAAACGCGATTCGGCCCTGATCGTCTACAAGCAGTTACTCAGGCAGTACATTGACGCACACAACGAAACCGCACGCCGGCAGGTGCTCGATAAAATTTACTCCATCGAACAGGGGCCAACGCCATGAAATCTTTCTTTTTTCAACGTCTGGGCAGTCTTGGCCTGTGTCTCATTATCCTCAGTGTGCTGACTGCCTGCGGCGGTGTGAAACTGCCCAAGACCAGCCCGCTGCTTGAAGTGGAACAGCGGGCGGCCATTGCCCATCTCAAGATGTTGGCCGCAGAGCCGCAACCGCAGGCGGTGGAAACCGGCTACGAACTTTCCTGGAATATCCTTGGCCGGAGCGGACGGGTCAGCGCCCACCTGCAGATGGATGAGCCGGATCAGCTCCGTTTCAGCGCGCATGATCCTTTGGGACGCACCCTGTATCTGGCCGTGGCGGATGGAGAGAGTTTCACCCTGGTTGACAACCGGGCCGCACAGGTGCGCCGGGGCCGTGTGGACGGCGCTTCCTGGCGCTCAATCATACCTGAACCGCTCACCCTGAAGGATATGACCCCGCTCCTGGGCGGACGACTGGAAAACACACTGCCGGGCCAGATCAAGGCAGCTCAAAACCAGGAACAGACCGGCTACTGGTTTATCTGGCAAGATACGCGTGGCCTAAGCCACCATGTCCTTTTGGATCGGGAGCGCAACCTCGTGGCCCGGCACCTGCTCCTAGGCAAGAAAAAGGAGCTGCTCTTGGATCTCGTGTATCTAAACTATGACCAGGACCGGGAAACCGGATATTTCTGGCCGAAAAACACGGAGCTGAGCGGCAGCCTCATCAAGGGCACCATCAAACTGGAGCGCAGCGGTAGCCTCTCCTTTGATCCCCTGCCCCTTTCTGTGTTCCGGCTGGATATCCCGCCGCACTTCAAGGTGGAACAGCTCCGCTAAACAGGGGCGAGGGGTGGTTCTTCCAGTTCCAGATCAAAGATAAGGCTTTGATCTGGAGGTGGAATCATATACAAAAGCCCGGAGTTGCACACCGTTGCAAGCCCAGGCTTTTTTTATTCATAACTATTCTTTACGCAATACCCGCCTGTCGTCAATACGCAAAGTCAGCTTGATACGATCAAAATATTCCAAGAGCGGGATGGAAAACTTGCGGGTCAAACCGGTCAGATCCTTGAAGGCCGGGGTGTCGATCTCGCCCTTTTCCCGCAAAACAGCAACCAGCCGCTCCTGCATCTCGGCCAGAATCTGGCTGTGGAAGAGCAGGCTGTCATTCACCCGTACCAGAGTCCCTTTTGTTATCAGTAAATCCACCATCTTCAGGGTCTGCTTTTCAGGTATGTCGGCAAAAAGCGCCACGGCATCCTTCAGATTGGGCGGTATCAAGCCGGCCTCGCGGTAGAGCGTCTCAAGTTTTTGCTCCATGGCAGCCTCATCCACCTGCAACTGCACGGCGTGGCTCGTCAGGCGCACCTCGCCTGCCTCCAGCACTACCTCCCCTCTTTTAGCCAAAACGCCCACCTGATGCACCAGCAGGCGCGCATCCACGGCCGGTCGTATCTGGCTGCGCAGCTCTTCCCGGCCCATGCCGTTTTTGAGTGGATTGGCCTGGTGGAAAGCGGCAAGCGCTGTCAAGATACGTTCCTGCACCCGGCTAGTGACTGAGGCGGCCAGCATGCGCTGGGTGTCGCTCTCTACAACCACCACCGCGCCCGTTGAAACCG
Source organism: bacterium (assembly GCA_030538155.1). Lineage (GTDB taxonomy): Bacteria > Desulfobacterota > Desulfobulbia > Desulfobulbales > Desulfobulbaceae > Desulfobulbus. The sequence continues at coordinate 10,296 of JAUNUN010000063.1, read as the reverse complement.
GATGCTGCAGCAACCTTTGCATACGCTTGCCAAAGATGCCGCTGCGGGCAGCAAGCTGGTTTATATCCAGCCCTTGCAGCCCGCTTTCCTCAAGAAGCTGCAACAGGATCGCCTCCTGTTCTTCGCCGGCATATACCGTAAGTGCCTGTTCGGCCTTGATTCGATCCGCCTCGGCCAGACGTTTGCGCTTTCTCGGCGCAACACTGAGCAGACGGCCGCCGGCAATGGTGTGTGCCGGTGAATAGCTGCGCAAGACAAAACGGTCGCCCGGCCAGGCAGACGCCCTGTGCTGCAAAATAAGCTGCGCAAAGCCCTGTTCACCCGGGGCCAGCGCCTCTGCCTGCAACAGCGAAACCCGGCCGGTAATTTCACGCGTACCCATATGCACCCGTACCTGGCTCCGGTGTTTGAGCGGCTTTGCGGCAGAGGCCAGCACCTGCACCTCAATATCAAAAATTGCGGAAGCCACCATGGTGCCGGGAGTGGCCGCCATGTCGCCCCGATTGATTTCTTCCTTTTCGATGCCCTGCAGGTTGATGGCAGTACGGTGACCGGCTTCGATCAGCTTCTGTTCCTGGCCGTGCACCTGCATGCCGCGGATTTTCGCGGTCAAACCGCCGGGATAGAAGGTGAGATCCGCCCCTGTTTCGATGCGACCGCTCAGGGCTGTGCCGGTGATGACCGTGCCGAAACCCTTCATGGTGAAAACCCGGTCCACCGGCAGACGGAAGGGGCCGAACTCCTCCTGGAGGGGCAAGGCCGCCACCTTGGCGACAAGTGCGGCCCGCACCGCATCCATGCCCTCACCGGTCACGGAATTCACTGCCAGTATGGGTGCCTCGGCCAAAAAGCTGTCGGCAAAGAACTCGCGCAGTTCCTCCTCGACCATCTCCAGCCACTCGGGTTCAACCAGGTCTTTCTTGGTCAAGACGATGATGCCGTCGCGCACGCCCAAAAGCCTGCAGATATCAAAGTGCTCCACGGTCTGGGGCATGATACCCTCATCCGCGGCCACGATAAAGGCAACCAGGTCCATGCCTGCAGCACCTGCCACCATGTTGCGCACGAACTTCTCATGGCCCGGCACATCCACGATACCCAGACGCCGGCCATCGGGAAGATCAAAACCGGCAAAGCCCAGCTCAATGGTGATGCCGCGCTCCTTCTCCTCCTTGAGACGGTCGCAATCCACCCCGCTCAATGAACGGATAAAACTGGTTTTTCCATGATCCACATGCCCGGCTGTACCGAGGATTATCGCTCGCATGGCGCGTTCTCCCTGTGCAAACATTCATGAACCGGCAACTGCCACTTCTGTATAAATGGAAAAACCGGAAAGCAGGTTCATGCTCTTCCGGTTTTCCAGTTTCGGCCCTTTCCAGAGTGCTCAACTACAGGTAGGGGTTGATCTTGGCCTCCTGGCCGATGGTGGACTGCAGGCCGCCATAGCCATGGCCCGGCCAGACAATGGTTTCCGGCGGCAAGACCAAGAGCTTGGTACGGATGCTGTCAACAAGTTGCTGCATGGATCCCTTGGGAAAATCCGTGCGGCCCACGGCACCCGCAAAAAGGGTGTCGCCGGTGAAACAGTGGGGTGCGCTGTAGAGGCACATGCCGCCGGGCGTGTGGCCCGGGGTATGGAGCACCTGTAAAGATTCTCGGCCGATTTCTATAGTGTCGCCTTCCCGCACCGCCACATCTGCAGGCGGTGATTCAGCCAGACCAAGACCGGAAAAATAGCGCCTGATGGCCGAATCCCCAAAGTAGGCGATATCCGCCTCATGCATGACGATCTGTGCGCCGGTAGCCTTTTGCACCGGGCCATTGCCGCAGACATGATCCAGGTGGCCATGGGTGTTGATAATATATTTGAGCTTGAGATTCTGTTCCTGCAAAAGGGCCAGGATACGATCCTCATCACCGCCGGGATCTATTACCGCCGCCTCCCCGGTCTGTTCACAGGAAAGAATGTAGCAGCAGACGCCCATCATACCGACCACGAGTTGTTGCACATGCATACCGTGTCTTCCTCTTTACTTAGGTTTTCGCACAGCCCGGAACTCAAGGCCTTTGTTCATCAGCCAAGCCCGCAACCACCTGTGGAGGTGCAGGGACAGCCGCCGGCAAAGGGATCGGCCAGGGCCGGGCCCGGCGGCAGACGCTGTTCCACTGCGTCAACCACTGCGGCAAAGGCCTTGATGGCCGGTGAGTCCTCATCAGAGGAAAGATACGGTGTGCCCGCATCGCCGCCGCTGACTACATGCGGATCCATGGGAATGTTGCCCAGGAAGGGCAGATCAAATTCCTTGGCAGTGCGCTCGCCGCCGCCCTTACTGAAAATATCCACACCCTGGTTGCAGTGCGGGCAAACAAAGCCGGACATATTCTCCACCAGGCCGACAATGGGCATGTTCACGGTCTTGCAGAAGTTAATGGACTTGCGCACATCAGCCAGGGCCACCTCCTGCGGCGTGGTCACCACCAGGGCCTGTACGCCGGGAATGGTCTGGGCCACGGAGAGCGGCTCATCGCCGGTGCCCGGAGGCGCATCCACGACCAGATAATCCAGCTCGCCCCAATCCATATCCGAGACAAACTGACGAATGGCCTGAATCTTCAGGGGCCCGCGCCAAATAATGGCCTCGTCACGATTTTTCATCATGTATTCAAGCGAAACCACCTTGAGGGTCTCGTTATAGGTCAGGGGCGGCACCAGGCCGTTCGGATCTTCCGGGGCAACGAGCATGCCCGTGAGGTTGAGCATGCGGCAGACATCCGGGCCATGCAAGTCCACATCCATAAGCCCGACCTTGTGACCGCGTTTGGATAGGCTTAAGGCCAGATTCACCGCCACCGTGGACTTACCCACTCCACCCTTGCCGCTCATCACCAGAATTTTATTCTTGATTTTACCAAGCGACTTGTTGATGGCTAAATCCTGCTGGGCCAAACGCGCATCACCACTGCCACAGGTTCCACCCTGCTGCGAGCTGCCGCAGGAGCTTCCGCATGAACTGCTCATATCTATCCTCCGTTCAAAGGACGGGGCACCGGTGGATCACAGGAGCCGCCGCCGGGCTAAAAAACAAAAAGTGCGCCAAAACGCACAGAAAAATACAGTAGAGCACGAATACGCGCCATACACTAATGCCGTTACCTTGAAAAGCAACTAAAAACGGCCTGGATCCTTCTGCTATCCCGGTATCGCACTGAGCTTTTCCAAGCCTCTTCCGTTGAACTATGAATTGCCAGAAACAGGATAGTGATTAATGAGTATAAGGTCAGTATGGCTGGCCCGTATGGGAAAGACAACCCCCATCCAGGCCTTCAGCCTGAGTTCAACTTGATATGTAAAAGGATGTAGTACAAGACACCCGGCCCTGTCTGCCGGGATCGCATAACGGGAGAGCACTCCATGGATCGGTTCAGCAAAAAACTGTTGAAGGAACTTGAGCAGATGCAGCAGCAAAGCGGCCGCATTCTGCGCAGCATGTCCATTGCCCGCATGATTCCTGCGGAAGGCCGCGGTTGGCAGCCTGCAGTGGACATCTATGAAACGGAAAACGAATACCTTTTGTACGCGGAACTTGCCGGCACAGACAGCGACAGCCTGCAGGTGGTGGTGGAAGGCCAAAGCATCCGCATCGGCGGTGTGCGCCAGTTGTCTGGTCACCCGAGCATAGGCTGCATCCATCAGCTTGAAATTGAACTTGGCCCTTTTCAGCGCACCTTGGTCCTGCCTGGGGCAATTGAATTGGACGAGGTGCATTCAACCTACAGCAATGGCGTTCTACAGGTAATACTGCCCAAAAGAGGCAAGAAACCCAAAAGAACGATCAGCATACAGTCCGGAGAATAATGGCATGGCCAACGAACAACAAAACGAACAGCAACACGAACAAAAAAAAGTTGACCCCATTGAGCTGGGTGTCCCGGAGATTCTTCCCATATTGCCCCTGCAGGGTTTTGTCTTTTACCCCGGCATGGGCTTTCCCTTGCAGGTTTCCAGCGAAACCTCCAAGGGTCTGATCGACGATGTCCTGCTCGACAACCGCCTTATCGGGCTTGTGCCCAGCAAAAAGGAGAAGGTGAAAGACGATGACAGCCTGCGCGGAGAAGACCTGTACCAGGTGGGCGTGGTCGGGTATCTGCATAAAATCAACAAGGCGCAGGAAGGCTATTACCAGATTCTGGTGAGCGGCACCCACAAGTTCACCATTGATGAGTTTATCCAGGACGCCCCCTACCTCAAGGCCAAGGTGCACGAACTGCCCATGGAACAGGTTGAGGATAAAACGATTGAGGCCCTCCTGTTCAATATCCGCAGCCAGTTTCAGAAACTGGTCAATGCCACGGAACTGCCCCAGGAACTGGTGGCCACGGTCAACAGTCTGACCAATCCCTTTTACGTGGCTTATCTCGTCGGCTCCCAGCTCAACCTGAAAATCGAGGCGGAACAGGAGATCCTGGAAATCACGGCCCTGCCCGACCTTTTACACCGGGTGGCAAGCGAGTTGCACAAGCGCATGGAAACCGTGGAGATGAGCCAGCAGCTCCAGGCCTCCATGAAAAAGGACATGGACGAGCGCCAGCGGGAATTCTTCCTCAGGCAACAGCTCCAGGCCATCCGCAAGGAACTGGGTGAAGACGAAGAAGAGAAGGCCGAGGTGCGCGAACTGCGCGAAAAGATCGAGGCCAAGCTCTTGCCGGAGCACGCCCGTGCCGTGGCTGACAAGGAGGTCAACCGGCTGGACCGCATTCCACCCTCCTCGCCGGAATACACCATTGCGCGCACCTATCTGGACTGGATCTTAGACCTGCCCTGGCAGGAATCCACCACTGACACCTTGGATTTGGACCAGGCCGAACAGAATCTGAATGAAGACCACTATGGCCTGGATAAAATCAAGAAACGCATTCTTGAGTTTCTGGCGGTGCGTAAGCTCAAGGAAGACGTGCACGGCCCCATTCTCTGCTTTGTCGGCCCGCCGGGCGTGGGCAAGACTTCGCTTGGCCAGTCCATTGCCCGCACCATGAACCGCAAGTTCGTGCGCATTGCCCTGGGCGGCGTGCGTGACGAGGCCGAAATACGCGGCCACCGTCGCACCTATATCGGCGCTTTGCCGGGCCGCATCATCTCCAGTCTGAAAAAGGCAGGGGCCAACAACCCGGTTTTTTTACTCGATGAGGTAGACAAGCTGGGCAATGATTTTCGCGGCGACCCCTCCTCGGCCCTGTTGGAGGTGCTGGATCCGGAGCAGAACTCCACCTTTAGCGATCATTATCTGGATATGGAGTTTGATCTGTCCAAGGTGATGTTCATTGCCACGGCCAACGTGCTCGACACCATTCCCGGCCCCCTGCGCGACCGCATGGAGATTGTTGAGCTGTCCGGTTATACCCTTGAAGAAAAAACCGCTATTGCCATGCGCCATCTCCTGCCCAAGCAGTTGGAGGCGCATGCGCTCAGCAGTGATGATCTGCTGTTGCCGGAAGAGACCATACGTGCACTCATCAGCTTTTACACCCGTGAAGCCGGAGTGCGTAACCTGGAGCGGGAAATCGCCGCCCTGTGCCGGGGCGTGGCTGCCAAGATTGCCCGCGGTCACAGTGGGATGATTACCATCAATCCGGAAAACCTGTACGACTACCTCGGCCCGCAGCGCTTCTTCCCCGAGATGAAGACCCGCAGTTGGGGCCCTGGTCTGGCTACAGGCTTGGCCTGGACACCGGCAGGCGGCCAGATCCTCTTCATTGAAACCTCGCGCATGCAGGGCAAAGGCGGGCTCATGCTCACCGGCAAGCTGGGCGATGTTATGAAGGAATCGGCCACAGCTGCGTTGACCTACATCAAGTCGCACGCGCAGGAGCTGGAGCTCGATCCGGCCATCTTTGCCCAAAACGACCTGCATGTGCACGTGCCCGAAGGTGCAATCCCCAAGGACGGCCCTTCTGCGGGCGTGGCCATGGTTTCTTCCCTCTACTCCATCCTCTCGGGGAAAAGTGTGCGCCAGGATGTGGCCATGACCGGTGAAATCACCCTGCGGGGCGATATCCTGCCGGTAGGCGGCATCAGTGAAAAGGTGCTTGCCGCCCTGCGTGCCGGTATCCGCGAGCTGGTGCTACCGCCCTTGAATGAAAAAGATGTGCTGGAGATCCCGGAAGATATTCGTAAAGATGTGGCCTTCCATTACCCGCACACCATCCGGGAGGCCCTGGATATACTTATGAGTGCAGACAACTCCTCCACCGCAGAGGCGAAATAATGCTGGCCTGGTTCAAGAAAAAATTCCGCAAGCAGCAGGAGCCAAGCCAGGCTGCTGAAACCGAGCAGAAGGATGAAGGCCTGCTTGCGGAAGAAACAGCCGCGTCGCCAGTAGACGCGAACCTTGCTTTTGCAGAGGATGCCACTAGCGAAAAAACAGCTACTGAAGCCCAGGCTCTGGCTGGTGGAGATGATGCTCTAAGCGCACCGGTTTCCGGCAGCAGCGAAGAAAAGGTAGCGGCAAGAACTGAAGAGGCTCCTCCTGCCCCGGCCCCGGTTGAATCTGACCCTGCACTTGAACCAGAGACAGCCCCGCACGATACAAGCGTGCAGGTTGAGGAGACTCCGCCTGCCAAGGTAGCTGTTCCGGAAGAAAAGGAAACTGTTCCTGATATTGCGGTACTTGATACTCCTTCTGCCCTCGAACCTGAGCTGGAAACCGATGATCTTGCCCATGTGGCGGTAGAGCCTGCGGCAGTTGTTGAGGAAAGAGCCGAAGAGCAACCAGTACCCCCTCCTCCTGTTGTGACCAAAGCTGCAGTGGAGGAAAAACCATCCACACCTGAGGAGACGAAATCAGTTCCGGAACCTGAACAGCTCCTTGAGGAAGAGAGCAAAAAAGATGGCAAATCTACTGCAGGAGAGCCTCTAGAAGAACCGCTCTCGGATCCTGTCGCAGAAGAAGATGACGCAGTTCCAGAGAAAGAGGGAGAAGAGGAACGCCCTGTTTCCAGCTATACCCAGGAAAAACCTGCGGCCAAGTCCATGTTCAGGCGTCTGCAGGATCGGCTGGGCAAGAGCCGCAGCTCCTTTGTCTATCAGTTGGACCGCCTTTTTATGGGCGAAAAGGAAATCAGCCAGGATCTCTTTGACCAGTTGGAAGAGCTGCTCATCACCGCTGACTTGGGCGTATCCACCACCATGGATCTGCTCGACAAGGCGCGCAGACGCGTCAAGCGTGATCTGCTCAGCGATCCCCTTGCCCTGAAAAACATCCTCAAGGAGGAAATGCTCGCCTATATCACCGCATCCGACCAACCCGCCGAACTGGTCATGCCGGAAGAAGGCCCCTTTGTTATCATGGTGGTGGGTGTCAATGGTGTGGGCAAGACCACCACCATCGGCAAGATCGCAGCCAAATTTGTCCGTTCCGGCCAGTCTGTGCTGTTGATTGCCGGAGACACCTTCCGGGCTGCGGCCATTGACCAGCTCAAAATCTGGGGCGAGCGGGTCGGCGTGGAGGTAATGGCACAAAAAAGCGGGTCAGATCCTGCCTCGGTGGCTTTTGACGGTATTGATTATGGTATAGCGAAAGGCAAGGATGTGATCCTGATTGATACTGCCGGTCGTTTGCACACCAGCGTCAACCTCATGGAAGAATTGAAAAAAATGCAGCGGGTCATAGGCAAACGCCTGCCCGGCGCCCCCCACGAGGTGCTGCAGGTGCTGGACGCCACCACCGGCCAGAACGGTATTGCCCAGGCCAAGCTCTTTCATGAAGCGGTTGGAGTCAGTGGTCTGGCGCTGACAAAACTTGACGGTACAGCCAAGGGTGGTATTGTGGCCAACATTTGCCGGGAGTTGAAAATACCGGTGCGTTTCATCGGCATTGGCGAACAACTCGATGACCTGCGCGACTTCAATGCAGCAGAATTTGTGGACGCGCTCTTTGCCGAAAGCACCAAGTAATTCCAGTTTTCTATCACGAGCAGCCATACGGTATACGGTACAGCCACAGCCTGTTGTGCACTGCGTGTTTCTTTACTTGCTCATGGCTCTCTGCCTTGATGGAAAACTAAACAAACAGTCCTGCCCCCGGCCCTTTCACAGCGCAATCAACCTGGAATTCAATGGAATACAGACAACATAACCAGCCGGGCTGCGGTGGCTGCCTGCTTCTGCTTGGTCTCATCATCCTGGTGACCGGCGGCGCGCCTGCCCTGCTCGACTTTATCGGTGTACTTTTCTACTCGGGTCTTACCGGGCTCTTGCTGCTCTTTGGCCTGTTCTGGGCCTTTTCCTACTACGTGCAACGAAAGGTTTCCACCTACGAGGCCTCGCAGAGCGAAAGCCACAAGCGCTTCGTGGTGCTCCTGGTCAACATCCTGGTGAAAATCGCCCAGGCAGACGGCCACTTTACCAAGGCGGAACTGCGCACCATCCTGAACTTTTTTCAATACACCCTGCGCTACAATCAGGACCAGCTCTACTGGGTCAAACAGGTCATCAAAGATGCCCGTGACTCCCAGACCGACATGTCTGCCTTGCTGGAAGAATTCCGCACCAGTTTTGCCTATGAGCCCCGTCTGATACTCTTGGAGCTGATCTACCAGATCATCTACACTAAACAGCCGCCCCAGGAAAGCGAGTTGCGGCAGGCGCGGGAAATTGCCAGGGTCTTGGAGATTTCTCCTTATGACCAGCGCACCATCGAGGCAAAATACACCTACCGTCAGCGCCAAGAAAGTGCTTCCGCAGCCACTCTTGAGGAGCAGTACTACGCTGTCCTTGGCCTGGAAAAGGACGCCGGTTTTGACGAAATAAAAAAGGCCTATCGCAAACTTTCCATGCAATACCATCCCGACAAGGTTGGCCACCTCGGCGACGAATTCAAGGGAATAGCCGAGGAGAAGATGAAGGAAATCAATGTGGCCTACGGCTACTTTGAAAAGAAATTTGCGAAATAAGGCCGTGCGTCAGACGCTTGAGCACAAAATCCATACTATACTGTGACGGATTGCACCGTTTAACCACATTGACACCCGGAGGTGGGGCATGAGCATTGCCAAGAAGATGCGTCTTTTTTCCGAAAAATCGTCCATGATCCGCAAGATGTTCGAGGAAGGCGCGCGCATGAAAGCGCAGTTTGGTGAGGATAAGGTTTTCGACTTCAGCCTGGGTAATCCCGACGTACCGCCGCCGCCGCAATTCACCAAGGTTTTGCAGCAAATCGCAGCAGATGAAAAGCCCGGCGTACATGGCTACATGCCCAACCCAGGCTTTCTCTTCGTGCGTGAGGCCCTGGCCGAACGTCTGAGCAAGGATCAGGCCGTCCCCCTGACCGGCGGCGATCTCCTCATGACCTGCGGCGCGGCTGGCGCACTCAATGTCATTTTCAAGGCCCTGCTCGATCCGGGCGACGAGGTGCTGGTACCTGCTCCCTACTTTGTTGAATACGGCATGTATGTGGACAACCATAACGGTGTGCTCAAGACCGTTGCCACAGATGCGGAGTTTAATCTGGATCTGGCTACCATTGAATCTGCGATCAGCGACAAAACCAAACTCATCCTGCTGAACAGCCCCAATAACCCAACCGGTCAGATCTATTCCGCTGAAACGCTCAAGCAGCTTGCAACACTGCTCGATACGGCAGGCAAGAAGTTTCGTCACACCATCTACATGGTCTCTGATGAACCGTACCGCAACATTGTCTTCGATGGGCATGAAGTAGCGCCCCTGCTTGCGGCCTCCACCAACGCCATTGTCGCCTCTTCCTACTCCAAGGAGCTGTCACTGCCGGGTGAACGTATTGGCTATATCGCCGTACACCCAGACATGGAAAATAAGCAGGAAATGCTGGGTGCGCTTACCTTGGCCAACCGTATTCTTGGTTTTGTCAATGCGCCTGCGCTCATGCAGCGGGTGGTGGCACAACTACAGGATGTTGCAGTCGATAGCAGCATTTACGCGAGAAGACTGGATGCCTTCTGCCCAATCCTTGACGATGCGGGTATCAGCTATGTGCGGCCCAAGGGTGCTTTTTACCTCTTTCCCAAATCACCCATTGCCGATGATGTGCAGTTCTGCGCCATGTTGAAAGAAGAAAAGATTTTAGCCGTTCCCGGCCAGGGCTTCGGCCTGCCCGGGCATTTTCGCCTCGCCTTCTGTGTGGACGAAAAGGTCATTCGTGCCTCGGCCCAGGCCTTCAAAGACGCTGCAGCTGCCGCCAGAAAATAATCCGTAGCACAAATCCAAAAGTGGCTCTTAATGAAACTCAGCATTTTTCACTGGCCCATGAGCCAGGCAGG
>JAUNUN010000007.1 GCA_030538155.1 bacterium | reverse complement strand
ATTTCCGGGGCGATCCAGCCCCGGCCCCATTGAAGCGTTAGTGTTGCATGCGGTCAGGAAGAGCGACCACCCGATTTCCGGGGCGATCCAGCCCCGGCCCCATTGAAGCTCCGGGTGTATTCGCAGCAATGATTCTCCATCATCTGATTTCCGGGGCGATCCAGCCCCGGCCCCATTGAAGCATGCCCACCAGCGCTGAGTTGCCGGAGGTCGGCGAGATTTCCGGGGCGATCCAGCCCCGGCCCCATTGAAGCTCGGAAACTTGCCATAACGCATCATATACGCTGTGCGGATTTCCGGGGCGATCCAGCCCCGGCCCCATTGAAGCTTACCGTTAGGATTCCGCTCTGACTTTGCCACCTCGATTTCCGGGGCGATCCAGCCCCGGCCCCATTGAAGCTCTCTATAGCGTTGAAGACCAACCACCCCACGAGCGGGATTTCCGGGGCGATCCAGCCCCGGCCCCATTGAAGCTATGCATTGACCACCATGCACGTTATATGGTAAAGGCGATTTCCGGGGCGATCCAGCCCCGGCCCCATTGAAGCGGGCCTTGCAGGGTGGTGCGCACTGCCCAGGCGTCGATTTCCGGGGCGATCCAGCCCCGGCCCCATTGAAGCAAGTCCGTCCCTGGTGGGCATTCCGGCACGGCCACGATTTCCGGGGCGATCCAGCCCCGGCCCCATTGAAGCTACTTATACTTGAATCAACTCCAGATTTTTGAAGAGGATTTCCGGGGCGATCCAGCCCCGGCCCCATTGAAGTTGTACAGGACTTGTATCCAACCGACTCAGCCGAATCGATAGCGATTTTGGACTTTTGGAAAACGCCTCATCATCGACCCGACCCAAGCCGTGCACCTTCTTACAGAGGCAGTGCAGCAAATTGCCGCAGATCCGGCCAGGGATGGAGTGGGTGCGGAGGAGTTTAAGCGGGTCCAGGAGCCGACCCTTACCTCCTCCATCCGGGAGCAGATGCGCACAACGCCTACAGACTGCACACGGTGCTCAGCCTATCCAGCCGCCACCCGGAACAACTGGAATAACCCAAAATCATCCTACGGGATTTCACGACCATGCATCGGGGAAGCATTGGCAAGCTCGCACAGCAGTACACTTGCAGCCTGAACAGACCGCAAGCGTACTGGTTCTGCCGCAACCATAAAAAATCTAGCCCGGCATATTCTATAAACAGAATATGCCGGGCCGGTTTTAAAAAAAGACTATAGCAGAAAGGAAGAGCGGCTACCTGTAGACAGCTTCCTCCAGTTCCAGATCAACGGAAATGGATCAAGGAGTATGGTCCGAAAGGTTTTTATACGAGATTGGAATCAGGCGTTTGCCGGGCCGTACTCTTCGGCCTTTGCCATGAGCGCGGTATTGATTTTGCCGGCTCCGTGGAGGATATGACCTAAAAGACCATCACTGCTGGACTGAATCAGCAGAATAAAGGATTGATGGATGGTGTTGATAGGGCGCAGGGTAATTTTACCGGTATCCGAATCAACCGTGACGGTGCGGCAATTTTGCAGACCGAACTCACCGGAAAGCGATATGCCCAGGGCCATGATGGAACTGGCAACCGCTGCCAACTTATCCTGACTGCCGTAGCTTTCGGTGAAATTGATTATCTTGGATGCCACATCAAAGCCATCCGCCGTGGCTATGAAAATGTAATTAATGCCGTTGGTTTCATCGGCAAACTGATCGAGCAGTTCACGGCAATAGGCCAGGAAGGCTTCATCTTTATGTAAAATGATCATGACTGTACCGGATTATGAGTAGAGCGCCGCCTCGGCAGAGGCAACTAGGGTTTCCACAAGCAGGAGCACATCGGAACGCACTCGGGCATCTATGGTAAAAATGGGATAGGGGTACTGCTTATCGGAAACATAGGCAAGAAACTCTTCTAGGCTGCGGGCATGCTTTTCATCGGCATGGGACAGGCCGACCACGATATTCTCCATCCCCTGTTCCGCAAAAAAATCGATGTAGTGGGAGACATCGTTCAAGGCATTATCTGAAGTGGAATCGATGATGACGATGACGCCGATCGCTCCACTAGTCACCACCTGCCAGACAAAGCGGAAACGGTCCTGGCCCGGTGTGCCGTAGAGACCAAGCTTAAGATCCGGGGGGATGATGACCTGGCCGTAATCAATGCCTACGGTGGTCATGGCCTTTTTATGGGCGCTGCGGTCAGTGTTGACAACATCGGTATTGATTACACTGATCTCGGACAGAGCCGTGATCGCGGTCGTTTTACCGGCGCCCATGCTTCCTGCAAAGATGATTTTATATTCCTGCATGGCTCAATGATGTATCCTGCATGTTCCTAAAAAGAAAAATCTGTACCTGTATTCCTGCACAGGTGCATCAGGCAGAAAACAGGTTGAATTTTTCTCGTATCCTCTTAAAAATACCCATCTTTTTCTCATCTTTCACCGGTTGCGCCAACCGCTCCTGCTCAGCGTTCTGCTGTGCCTGACTTGTTTCCACCGCCTGCACAAAATCAACGAGTTGCATGGTGTAGAGTAGTTTTTTGATGCGCTCTCCCGGTATCTGAGTGAGCTGTGCCAATGTTGCTATGCTGGCAGGTCCTTTTTGCAACAGGGCGGCAACACGCAAAGGGATGGTACGGTTCGCAGCCCCACGCGGTTGCGGCCACACCTTCAACTGATACCAGGCATCATCGGGGACATAGGCGGCAAAGTCGAGGGTCGAATTCCACAACGACTCCCACAACCATTGCCGTAGGTCGATCACAACCGTCATGGCAGATGGTATGCTGCCACTAAATGATTTCCACTGACAGGCGTCAAAGGGTGGAATGCTGTCTGCAGGATGATTGGCCCAAACCTTGTTGTCCTGGGGCTGGAAATAAGCGAGGTAACCGGAACTGGTTGCGAGCATGGCCGCACCGTGACGGACAGCCTGCACGATAGCCGCATTCGGAAATTCTTCCTCGGTCTTAAAGACGCTGTCTGGGGCATAAGCAGCGGAAGTAGGTACCTGCCGGGTCTGCTGAGCGGCACTATTTCTGTCTCTGCTTGCCGGAGGCCTTTGCGCGGGTGACGCACTGGCGGTTCTAGTCGGGCGCTCCTCATGCGCCAAAGCTTGCCTCACCCCGATTGCGTTAGCCTTCTTGTGCAGCATCAGTTCAAGCCACGTTTGCAGCAAATTCGGGTCTCGGTTGGACAGATCTAAAAGATGCACCCCGGCATCACGGCAGGCAATACTGCTGGCCGCATCCCTGTATACCGCCCCAATGGCCACATCTTTGGGTGCTACCTTGATCCAGGACTCAATGGTTGGAGTATTGAAAAATCGGGCACGGAAAATCAGGGCATCAGCATGGGCTGAGTCCAATCCAAGCCACTCTATCTCGGCTTGGGGGACGAGCTTTAAAAAATGTGATTTTACGACCAGCGTATCTGCTGGAGTGAGCCCTACAATCGAGATCTTCATGGGGCCGCCTTATAGTGTTGCGGTATTGCTGAAAGAAGAGTGATGAACCGCTCCGGTATCGTTGGAGGTCCCAAAGTTCGAAACCATGAAACAAAAGGCCCTTTGAAAGGGCCTTTTGTTTCATGGTGAGATTGAATCAATCAGCTGAAATCAAGGCTGTTCTCAAATGATTTCAGTTCGTGCCGCGCCATGGCCAGATTCGCCTTGGAACGATCAAGCACGAGGTACAGGAAAATCTTGCTGTTATTGCTTAAAGGACGAATGAGGTGGTAACCTTTACCCAAGGTAATCAAGATGTCTTCAATGTGGTCATTGAGTCCAAGGGTGTTTGCCACTTTCAGTTTTGCCTTGTACACTTCGGTGTTACCGGCTGCTGCTACTTCCAGATTCACGCCGCCACCGGTTGTTGCCAGGGCAAGGCCGCTGTCCACATCTACCAATGCTGCTGCTTGAAAACCATCAATGCTGCTCAAGGGATTAAGATCAATCTTTGCCATCACTTTTCTCCTTCCAAAAAAAATTTGAAATAACCGGACCCAAAGGCTTCTGTTGCTACTGGGCATTATACGCGAGCCTTGTATGTCGAAGTGTCATCAATTTCCTTATTGAGAATAAATATTCCTGAACATAAAGAAAAAGACATGGGAACCTCCTTTTTGACTCGCATTCATTACTGGCTAAATTATGCGGAATCAGGAATGTGATTTCAAGTAATATTCTCATTTTTATTTTTAACCCGTTAAAACGCATAAATACCGGCAAGGGGGCAGCCCCTGAGGCTCTTGCTTTCATGTTTCTCTATGGTATAGCTACAAGCTGAGTCATTTTCTCAACCAGTCCGACACACCCGCCATGTGTATAGATCTGCATACCCATTCACTCTACTCAGACGGCAGCCACTCGCCTCGGGAACTGGTTGCTCTTGGGGTGGAGAACCGTTTGCAGTGCCTTGCCCTGACAGACCATGATACTGTGGAAGGGGTTGCAGAGTTGTTGCGGTATGGGCAAGAGGCCGGCTTGCCGGTGATCAGCGGGGTTGAGATCAGCGCCACGCTGCGGCAATACACCGTCCACATTCTGGGATACGGTTTTGACCCGCTCCTGCCCGAATTGACAGAGTGGCTGCGCCCTCTGCAGAATGGCCGGGCCAGACGCAACCAAACCATACTGGAGAAGCTCAGCTCTTTGGGCATCGACATCAGCGAACAGGAACTGCAAGCGGTGTCTGCAGCCGGGCAAACCGGTCGCCCGCATTTTGCCCGCATTTTGGTGGCACGGGGAGTAGTGCCCAGTTTTGATGCTGCATTCTCGCGCTATCTTGGCCGCAACAAGCCGGCCTGGGCGCCACGTTTTTGCTATAGCGCGTCGGAAGCAATCGCCATGATTCATCAGGCAGGGGGCAAGGCGGTGCTGGCGCATCCCGGCATGCTTAACCCGGATATCCGGGTAATCGCTTCGCTGGTGCAGGACTTGGCACGCAACGGCCTGGACGGCTTGGAGGCATACCACCCGTCTCACAACAAACAGCTTCGCCGCAAACTGGTCCAGCTTGCCAAAGACGGGCAACTTTTGGCTACAGGCGGGAGCGATTTCCATGGTGTAACTCGCCCTGCACACCCGCTGGCCGGCCAGACCAACGGCTTTTGCCCACCGGCGAGTCTGCTGCCTCCACTTCTTAACGCCCTCGCCAAGCCCAAGCTGATTCCTTATCAAAGTTGACTCATTTAAAAGAGACCATGCAGAGTATTCTTGTTGTTGACGACGAACCGAACTACCAAATCGTGCTTTCTGAACTGCTTAAAGATGAAGGCTTCGAGGTTTTTACCGCAGACAGTGCCATTGATGCCCTGCCCCTTGTGCGCAGTACAGACCTGGATCTTGTCCTGACCGACATGAAGATGCCGGGCATGGACGGCATCGAATTCCTGCAAAAGATCAAGGAATTCAACCGTGAGCTGCCGGTCATCCTCATCACGGCCTATGCCGAGGTAGAGCGAGCGGTGGAGGCCATGCATCTGGGTGCTTTCACCTACCTGGCCAAGCCCTTTTCCAACCAGCAACTGCTGGCAAACGCCCGCAAGGCCATGGAACACTATGCCTTGGTACGGGAAATCCGCCGCTTGCGGGAGGAGGCAAGTCCACGTTCCGGTTTTTCCGGCATGATCGGCAAAAGCCCCTCCATGCAGATGGTCTACCAGTTAATTGAGAAGGTGGCTCCCACCACCTCCTCCGTGCTCATCACCGGTGAATCCGGCACCGGCAAGGAATTGGTGGCCCGCGCCATTCATGCTCGCAGCAACCGCAAGGACGCTCCCTTTATCTCGGTCAACTGCGCGGCCCTGTCTGAGCATCTTCTTGAAAGCGAGCTTTTTGGCCATGAAAAAGGGGCCTTCACCGATGCCGTCAACATGCGCAAGGGACGTTTTGAACTTGCCGATGGCGGCACCCTTTTTCTGGATGAAATCGGGGAAATGGCACCAAGGCTCCAGGCGAAATTGCTGCGCGTTTTACAAGAAAAGACCTTTGAACGGGTGGGCGGCAATCAGACCCTGCAGGCTGATGTCCGCATCCTTGCCGCCACCAACAAGGATCTCAAGGATGAGATTGAACGCGGCCATTTTCGGGAAGACCTCTACTATCGCCTCAACGTCATCCATATCCATTTGACCCCGCTGCGCGAACGAACCGATGATATCCCGCCCCTGGTCACCCATTTCATCGAAAAAAGCGGCAAGGCGCTCGGCAAAAAGCTCGATATTTCTCTGGATGCGCTCCGGCTCATGGTCAGCCTGCCCTGGGAGGGCAACGTGCGCGAGCTGGAAAACACCATTGAACGCGCCGCCATCCTTTGTGAGGATAACATCATCAATCCCGAAGATGTACAGCCGGACGGCGAACTGCTGCAGAGCAGCCATCAGTGGAGCGAGGCCCTGGAACTCAATCAGTTTATTCCAGAAGATCTGACTCTCCCTGAAATCCTCAATGGCATAGAAGAACGGCTGGTACGGGAGGCTTTGGAAGATGCGGATGAAGTGCAGGCAAGGGCGGCGGAACGACTGGGGATCACCAAGAGCCTGCTCCAGTACAAGATGAAGAAGTACAACCTCCAGCGCAAAAAACGTTAAACGTCCCGTTTATACAAGATAGCGCGCAGGCTGCGGCACATATAGGATCTTGATATCGATACGGAATTATGAAACGTCTTGGCTTTATGCTTGGCCGCCCCCTGGCCCCTCTCTACAGCCTGGCCATGCTGACGCGTGTGCAGGGCTATCGCCGTGGCTTTTTCGCCTCACACAGGATGGAAGTCCCTGTTATCAGCGTGGGTAACCTGCTCATGGGCGGCACCGGCAAGACCCCGCTGGTGCAGTATCTGGCAAGGCTTTTACAAAATGCAGGATGGAAACCGGCAATCATCAGCCGGGGTTACGGCGGCAGGGCAAAGGGTCGAATCAACATTGTTTCCGATGGCCGGCAAATTCTGTTGGATGCGGTTCAGGCAGGAGATGAGCCGCGTCTTCTGGCAGAATCCTTGCCGGGCGTACCAGTGCTGACCGGCGTTGTGCGACATTTGCCGGCCAGAGAAGCCGTTGCCATGGGTGCGGATGTTCTCCTGCTGGATGACGGTTTTCAGCACCTGGCAGTGCAACGGGATGTCGATCTGGTGCTGTTCAACGCCGATCGCCTTGCCGGCAACTCCCGGGTTTTTCCAGGCGGTGAACTGCGTGAGCCGGTATCGGCCCTGAACCGGGCCACCGCCTTTATCCTGACCGCTGTCACGGAAAAGAACCGGGAGCGTGCAGAGCGCTTTGCAGACTTGCTCAGCAAAAAATTTCCGCAAAGGTCGGTTTATCTTGCCGGCTATAGGGCTAAGGCGGCCCTGCGACTGCAGCCCGATGGCGCCTGCGAGCCTCTTTCCCTGGATATCGCCCGTGCAGAACTGGCAGATTGCGCCTTTGCCTTCTGCGGCATTGCAGGGCCGGATTCCTTCTTCAGTACCCTTGCAGGCCTGCCTCTGGAACTCAAAGGCACTTGCGCCCTGCCCGACCACCACACCTACACCACAAAAAACCTGCAATATCTGTGCAGCAAAGCTCAGAACAGCCAAGCAAAGGCGCTCATCACCACGGAAAAAGACCTGGTCAAGATTGGTCCCCTGGCGGCACAGGTCTCTCTTCCCCTCTATGCCCTGCGCATGCAAGCTGCCATGGACGAACAATTCACCGCTGCACTTCTTCAGGCACTCGGCCGGTAGTGTACGGCTATGTCATTGCCCTTTGTCGCTAATCGTTGCAAAAGAACCACACCTTGACGGAGCAGAGAAAACCGTGTGTTTTATGCAACAGCCTTATCTTTTCTACAGCCCTCACCTCACAGCAGGGCGATTCCTTTAATCTATTAATATAACTACATAAAAATATTATTCTGCAACAAAAATACACCCAGACAAAAGGATGGACCGTATTTTGCATACTACAAGAAACTATAAAAATTTTTATTCACTATGTCTGCTCATAGCCCAAAAGGCTGCGACGAATATATGAAAACCATGGAAAGCGAATTAGAGCAGTTTCAATACACCGTGCGGCGGTCCGCCCATTGCACCGGCACTGGACTGCACTCCGGTAAAAAGGTGCGGCTCGCCATCCACCCCGCACCAGCCGGTAGCGGTATTGTCTTTGTCCGTACAGACCTGCCCGGCCTGGTAAGCATCCCTGCTCGTTTTGACCTGGTTGGCGACACGACCCTAGCCACCACTCTAAGCGATGGCCGCGCCAGCATTTCCACGGTTGAACATCTGATGGCCGCCTTGAGGGGATTGGGCATCGATAACGCACGCATCGCCGTAGACAACCCGGAAATCCCCATCATGGACGGCAGTGCCTGGCCTTTTGTAGAGGCCCTGCGGCAGGCGGGCAGGAGTCGTCAAAATGCACTGCGCAAATACCTGCGCATAATAAAGCCCGTTGAACACAGTGCTGACGGCAAAACCATGCGGGCCGAGCCGGGCAAGGGCTTTCAGATCAGTTGCAGCATCCATTTTGATGCGGCCCTGATTGAAAAGCAGCAGTACTCCAGCCCCATCACCCGAAGCTCTTTCATCAAAAACATCGCCAAGGCACGCACCTTCGGCTACGTGGAACAGGTTGAAGAGTTGTGGAAACGAGGACTTGCCCTCGGCGGCTCACTGGACAACGTTATCGCCATCCACTGGAACCGTCGCACAGTCCTCAATGAGGGCGGTTTACGTTATCAGGACGAATTTATCCGTCACAAGATGCTCGACATTATTGGCGATGCCGCCTTGGCCGGCGCTCCTATTATCGGTCATATCATTGCCGACCGCTCCGGCCACAGCCTGCACCGCGACTTTTTGCAAACGCTGTTTGCTCAGCCCGACTGCTGGGAGTATGTCACCCTGGGCAACACCAGCCATTAAGAAATAAAACCAGGCACAGCTCTCCTGCACAAAAAAATTGCAGCTTTCAGGGTGGAAGAGTATTCTTCCACCCTTTTTTATTACTTCCAGAGGATATCTTCTCGCCCCAGCACCTGGTTGAGGTAGCGGGCGGCAACAAAGAGATAGTCCGAGAGACGATTCAGGTACACCTGGATCGCTGCAAGCTGTGCGTCTTCCTGCATTTTTTCCGCCTCAATAAGCAGTGTGAGCTTGCGCTCGCAGCGGCGGCAGACTGTGCGCGCCACATGGGCCCAGGCCGCAACCACCTCTCCGCCGGGAAGGATAAAGGCCTTCAGGGGCGGCAACATGCCGGAAATCGTATCGATGCGCTCCTCCAACTCCTTGGCAACCTCTGCGGACAATGGCGTCAGGTGCTTAATCACCGGAGACTCCGGCGTGGTTGAAAGCCAGGCCCCGGCAACAAAAAGATTACGCTGCATGCCCTCCAGATCCTGGATGAGCTTCGACTCCGCTGCAGGCACAAGCGCACACACAACTCCGAGCAGAGAATTGAGTTCATCCATATCGCCATAGGCATCAATACGGACATGATGCTTGGCCACACGTTCACCGGAAAACAAACTGGTCTTTCCCTTGTCACCGCCGCCAGTATAGACCTTCATAAAACCCCCTGTGCTGATTGGTTGAAACTGCGCTGTTGCCTGTCCATGCCATAAATAAACGAAACTCTCCGCATCCCTGCCGGCGCATAAGATCCAGCAGGATGCTGGCATGCCCTCTTTTACCGGAAAAGGACGGAGTGTACAACACGAAGAAACATCAGGCTTGACGTCAGACAACCGAGCCTGGTTGCGTGTTGAATCCGATCTGTTCCAGCCGGGTCCGGCCTTCCACGACCCTTACGCTCTCTATTTTGCTATTGACAAACATAGCCCATTCAAATAGGTAAAAGGAGGTACGAGAAGAGGAGATCATACCGCTGGGTATAAAGAGAATCTTTTTCGTCGCGCAACGGTTTCGCCAACACTTAACCTGACCGACTTGGTCAGCCTCGGGGAGTAACGCACAAAGTCAGACAGTAGACAGTTCAATGAACAGCCTCAAGCCTCCGGCGGTACACCAGGCTTGGCTGGGCACTTGAGCGGCGCTTCGTAACGCGCCTCCACATCAAGACATTTTCTACGCTGGTCTATGCAAGTACAGAGCAAAAAAACGGAGTACGTCTCCAGAAATATACTGATCACAAACAAAGACCGTTTGGTAATGTAGCACTGTTACCGCCGGTCTTTTTTTGTAGTGGGGGAGACCGGTGTTTCCATGCACACCGGGTTAACAACAACGCTTGACAAACACAGTGAGGTAGCACATTGGAAAATTCAGCTAAAATGTTCTGGACAGGTTTGTCACCCGATGAGGCAAGAGAGGCGCTGGTCAACAAAGATAAATCCATGCACGATAAACGCATGACTTTGAAAGAGGCTGTCTCCAAATTCGTCAAGGATGGGGACAACGTAGGAATCGGCGGTTTTGTCAACGTACGCCAGCCTATTGCCTCCACCCTTGAAATGGTTCGTCAGGGCTTTAAGGACGTCACTCTTTCCTTCCAGTCTGCAGGCATGGCCCCGGAAATCCTCGCCGCTGCCATGATAGCGCGGCCTGACCATTGCTCCATTAAACGCATTGAATTGGCCTATTGGGGTCATGAAGCCTTTGGACTTCCGCCGTCGTGGCGCTATCTGGCAGAGCGTGGCATGGTGGAGATTGAAGACTGGAGTAACTACAACATGTCCATCCGCTTCAAGGCCGGCGCCATGGGATTGCCGTTCATTCCTTCGCGCAGCCCATTAGGAGGCGACATCAAGGCTTCCAACCGGACAAAAATAATTGATTGTCCATTCACCGGCCGCCCCATTGCCCTGCTCCCGGCCAGCAACCCGAACGTTGCCCTGATCCATGTACAGGCTGCCGACATGTATGGAAACTGCATCATCCGTGGTAGCGACGCAACCTGCGCGGAAATCGCCATGGCTTCGAAACACACCATTATTACCTGCGAACAACTGGTTTCACATGAGTTAATTACCAGTGCTCCCAAAGACGTGGGTATCCCCTTCCCTGCGGTTGATGCAGTGGTTGAAGTGCCGTACGGTGCCTTCCCTGGCGCGTGTCGCCGGCATTACTACTTCAGCGGCGACTATATCCGTAAATTCCTTGGCCTGATCGCTCCTATAAGCAAGGGTGGTTCGCCAGATGCCCTGAAAGCCTGGTTTGATGAAAACGTCTTCGGCGTGGCCAGCTTTGAGGAGTACCTTGGGAAACTGCCGGTCAAAATGTTCATGGATGCACGGGCAGATGAAGCGTGCGCCATAGAAAGGCTGGCTTAATGTATTGGGCGATAATTGCTTATCCCGTGAAATTCTGACAAGGAGTCATCATGACAGCATCAACTGATTACACCGCCCAGGAAATTATCGTTGTGGCGGGTGCCAAGGTGTTAGAGGATAAAAAGATTGTTTTTGTCGGTACAGGCCTGCCCATGGTCGCCTCTCTCTTGGCTATCCGTACCCATGCACCTGGACTTATCCCTGTATTTGAGGCAGGCGCGGTTGGACCTCCCCTCAAATGCGGTCTGCCTCTTTCCGTGGGCGATTCCAAAACCTTCACCGGCGCTTCCTATGTCAAAGGCTTGAATGCGGCCTTTGAGATGACCCAGCGCGGTTTTGCCGATTATGGTTTCATCGGCGGCGCTGAAGTGGACATGTATGGCAACCTCAACTCCACCATGATCGGTGATTTTCCGGATGGGTATCAGAAACCGAAAGTACGTTTGCCGGGTAGCGGTGGTGCTGCTGACATGGCCGCATCCTGCGAACGCACCATCCTCATCGTGCCGCATGACAAGAAAAAATTCAGTGAAAAGCTGGGTTACGTCACCAGTCCGGGCCACCTGGATGGCAGCCCGAATGCACGCTACAAGGCAGGCATGCAGGGCAAGGGCCCGTACCGGGTCATCACCACCAAGGGTGTGTTTGACTTTGAGGAAGAGTCCAAACGCATGCGTATTCTCCACACCTTCCCCGGCGAAACCGTGGACAGCATCAAGGAGAACACCGGTTTTGAACTGCTGGTAGCCCCGAATGTGAGTGAACTCGCGCCCCCGACCGTGGAAGAGATCCGCCTGATCCGCGAAGAGATCGATCCAACCGGCGCATTTGTAAAACGGGTGGCAAAATAATACCTTTGCCGGTACAGCTTGTCAGCGCCCCTCCGGATTTCTGCAGGGGCGCTGCGCTTTCCCCGGCTAGCCGCCAACCTGCGGAAAGAGGCACCGAAAGCATTGTAATTGCATTATATTTATAATCTGGGTAATCTGGATATTGTACGCACAATATATGTCTTTACGTTAGTCAAACAGTTCACAAGGAGGAAAACAGCATGAAAATTCTTCAGATTGACCACCTTGGCATTGCAGTCAACACCTTGGAAGAAGGAAAAAAATTCTGGGGCGATGTCATGGGTCTTAAACTGGAAGGCACCGAGACAGTCCAGGAGCAAAAGGTAACCACCGCATTCTTTCCTGTAGGCGAGAGCGAAGTAGAACTGCTCGTTTCCACCGAACCCGACGGCCCCATTGCCAAATTTATCGAGAGGAACGGCGGTAAAGGCGGCTTTCAGCACGTGGCCTTCCGGGTGGAAAACATTGAGGAAGCGCTGGCCGAATTGAAGGAAAAAGGGGTAAAACTTATCGACGAGACCCCACGCATTGGCGCGGCAGGGTGCAAAATCGCCTTCCTGCATCCAAAGGCAACCGGCGGTGTTTTGGTCGAGATCAGCGAACGTCCGTAATCTTTTGTAAAAACAGTGTTTCTGATTGCGGCAACAGCCAGAGACACTTGGGCTCGTTAGCCGGTGCATGACCACGATGAAGGACTCGTTCCTTTATACTGGAAATGCACCGTCCTGCTTTCTATCCTGGGGATATCCCCTCAACTCAAGGAGCACACGACATGGCAAGCAATTATGACAAGTGGGTAGAAATCGCCACCAAGCAGATGAAGGGGAAAACCCCTGACACGCTGAACTGGCGTTCTCCCGAAGGAATCACCGTCAAACCGCTGTACACCAGTGATGATCTGCAAGGTTTGAACTTCATCGACAAGCAACCGGCCATGCCGCCATATACCCGTGGCCCCATGGCCACCATGTATGCCGGTCGTCCCTGGACCATTCGTCAGTATGCCGGTTTCTCCACTGCCAAGGCTTCCAACGAGTTCTACCGCAAGAACCTGGCTGCCGGTCAGAAGGGTCTTTCGGTCGCCTTCAGCCTTTCCACCCACCGCGGCTATGACTCGGACAACCCTCGTGTTGCGGGCGATATCGGTAAGGCAGGCGTGGCCATTGATTCCATCGAAGATATGAAGATTCTCTTCGACGGCATCCCGCTGGATCAGATGTCAGTCTCCATGACCATGAACGGCGCGGTTATTCCGATTCTGGCCATGTGGATTGCCACTGCCGAGGAGCAGGGTGTCAAGCAGGAGCAGCTCAACGGTACCATCCAGAACGACATCTTGAAAGAGTACCTCACCCGTAACACTTATATTTATCCGCCTGAGCCGTCCATGCGTATCGTGTCCGATATCATGGCCTACTGCTCCAAGCATATGCCCAGGTACAACACTATCAGCATCAGCGGCTACCATATCATGGAAGCCGGTGCCGACTCTGTGCTGCAGTGTGCCTTTACCCTGGCCGATGGTGTTGAATATGTGCGCACCGCTCTCAAGGCCGGCATGGATATAGACACCTTTGCACCACGTCTGTCCTTCTTCTTTGGCGTTGGCATGAACTTCTTCATGGAAATCGCCATGCTGCGCGCCGCCCGTACCCTGTGGTACGAACTGATGCAGCAGTTCAACCCCAAGGATCCTAGATCCTCCATGCTGCGCACCCATGTACAGACCTCCGGCTGGAGCTTGACCGAGCAGGATCCGTACAACAACATCATCCGCACCACCATCGAAGCCATGTCCGCGGTACTTGGCGGCACCCAGTCCCTGCATACCAACTCGTTTGACGAAGCAGTGTGTCTGCCCACCGAATTCTCGGCCCGCATTGCCCGTAACACCCAGATCATCATCCAGGAAGAGTCCCAGGTCTGCAAGGTTGCCGATCCCTTGGGCGGTTCCTACTACATTGAGCGCCTCACCAATGACATCGTTGAAGGTGCCCGCAAGATCATCAACGAGGTTGAAGAACTCGGCGGTATGGCCAAAGCCATTGCTTCCGGTATGCCGAAGATGCGCATCGAAGAGTCTGCCGCTCGCCGTCAGGCCCGTATCGACCAGGGTAAGGACGTTATCGTTGGTGTGAACAAGTATCGTCTGAAAGACGAGAAACTTGATTTCGAAATCCTCGAAGTGCCTGATTCAGTTCGTCTGGAGCAAATCGAGCGTATCAACCAAACCAAGAAAGACCGTGACAGCGCACGCTGCCAGGCCGCCCTTGATGCCATCACCAAGGCTGCAGAAGGCAACGGCAACCTGCTTGAAGTCGCCATTGAGGCTGCTAAGGCACGGGCAACCGTGGGAGAGATTTCCGACGCCATGGAAAAAGTATTCGGCCGTTACACCGCCACCACCCAGTGCGTATCCGGCGCGTACTCCTCCGAGTACAGCGAAGTCAACGATGAAAGCGCCAAGGTCATCGAAGAGCTGCGCAAGCGCACCAACGACTTTGCCGAGAAGCAGGGCCGTCGTCCGCGTATTCTGGTCACCAAGATGGGTCAGGACGGCCACGACCGCGGTATCAAGGTTGTTGCTTCCTCCTACGCAGACCTTGGTTTTGACGTAGACATCAGCCCAATGTTCCAGACTCCGGAAGAAGCCGCCAAGATGGCCATCGAAAACGATGTCCATGTGGTGGGTGCCTCCAGCCTCGCAGCCGGTCACAAGACCCTGGTGCCCGAACTGATCGAAGAGCTGAAGAAGCAGGGTGCAAGCGAGATTATCGTGGTGGCCGGTGGTGTTATTCCGCCCAGCGACTATGATTTCCTCTACAATGCCGGTTGCAAGGGTATCTACGGCCCTGGCACCCCGATCACCCAATCAGCCGCCAACGTGCTCGACCTGATCGAAGGTAAAGCGAAGTAAGCGCAAGGGTACACGTGTTGTAAGGTAAGAGCGCAAACGGACGGACCTAAAAATCCGTCCGTTTGTATATGCACACTTCAATGCTCCAAGGGGTGATTATGCAGCGAGATCCCGCGTATTACATTCAAGGCGTTCTGGACAACAACCGTTTGCACCTATCCAGAACGATAACTCTGGTGGAAAGCACGCTTGTCACCCATCAGGAGATTGCAAGAGATGTCATCACCGAACTGCTGCCGCATACGGGCAAAGCGGTTCGTTTGGGCATCACCGGCGTGCCGGGAGCCGGCAAAAGCACCTTTATTGAGAGTTTTGGTCATATGCTGGCTGAACAGAGCCACAAGGTGGCCGTTCTGGCCATTGACCCCAGTAGTACCCGCAGCGGCGGCTCCATCCTTGGTGACAAAACGCGCATGGAGCAACTGGCCGTGCATCCCAACGCCTTTATCCGCCCCTCTCCTTCCGGCGGCAGCTTGGGCGGCGTGGCCCGCAAGACCAGGGAATCCATGCTGATCTGCGAGGCCGCCGGCTTTGATGTCATTATCGTGGAAACCGTGGGCGTGGGTCAGTCGGAAACCACGGTTGCCTCCATGGTGGACTTCTTCCTTGTCCTGCAAATATCCGGGGCAGGCGATGAACTCCAGGGCATCAAAAAAGGTGTTTTGGAAGTGGCGGACGCCATTGTGGTCAACAAGGCGGATGGCGATAACATCAACCGGGCTAAGCTCGCCAAGAAGCAGTATGAGACCGCCCTGCACCTGGTCAAGCCTACCTCGCCCAACTGGATGCCTCCGGTTATGACCTGCAGTGCTGTTGAACGAACCGGCCTGCAGGAAGTGTGGGATACCATTATCAACCACAAAAAAATCATGACCAATACCGGCGAGTTGCAGCAGAAACGCCGCGAGCAGGCCATGAGCTGGATGTGGTTTTTGGTCAATGAGGGGCTGGAAATCTGGTTTTACCAGCATCCTGAAGTGCAGAGCCTGTTGCCGGAATTACGCAAAAAAGTGGAGAACGGCAGTGTTGCTCCGACCAGGGCGGCAGACGACTTGATTTCCATCCTGGGTAAGGACTTACTCTTCTGATTGTTCTGATTTTTGCTGCACCTTTGGTCGGTCGCTTTGATCGGCTTCCTGAAGGGTTGTAGATACAGCAGTAAAAAAGCCGCTGGAGCATATGCTTCGGCGGCTTTTTGAGTACTGGTGGATTGATCCTGACCCTTGACAGGCTTCGCAGGCAGCGACGACCACCGCGCCAATCTAATCTCAATTTTCCTTCTTTTTGCCCACTGCCGCGATATAGAGGGTGAACTCTTCGGTTCCGTCCACGTGCAGCAAAGCGTCACACTTTTCCTGCACATAGGCGGCGATGGCACAGACCCCAAGCCCCATGGCCTCTGCGGCCAGATACAGGTTTTGACCCACATGGCCGGCATCAAGGGCGATTGCTTTGTGCGCGGCCAGATCATAGCGCCACTCCATACGGCTGGGCACAGCTGCCCAAAAAAAGTTTACCGCAGCCCGACCGACACAACCCTGCCTCCGGCAGGCCTCTCCTGCTAAGGCGGCAATATCCGGGCTGAGGTAAATCTGCGCCAACTGCTCTTCAAAGGGCAGAAAACGGTAAAGCCCGGCCTGTAAGCCATCAACTCGGCTGACTGCCAGATAGGTTTCAAAGGCATGTCTGGCTCCGGCAGAAGGCACGGTACGAAGGGCTGTCCCCGGCCCGGCCACCCGGCGCACACCTTGCACCGCCCAGAGCAGGGCCGCCAGTTCCTCCAGGCTTAAAGAGGCATCGCTGTAGCTGCGCACACTTTCCCGACCGGCGATGGCAGCCGCCAGCGGCATCGTTGCCAAGCGGTTCAAGGCCTCACGGCCATCCGGCAAAGAAATACGTGAAAAATCTGCGGCGCACTCCCGCTGCAGTGGCGGCGCTGGTTTGTGCAGGGCCTGCCCCGTTTGGGAGAAATCTATCTGATCACGGATAGAATCCTTCAAAAAAAATCTGTTGGTCGCAAAACGTTGTGCCGTCATACCAATACCCCATCCATCCTATCATTCAGGCATAATACTACAGGGGCTTAGCCAAGTTCATTCATCAACTATGCCGTCTCTTTCCTCGACCATCCCGCCAGGTCCGTACAGGAGCAGCAAGAAATCATGCTCCTCGGGATCCAGGCGGGTGAACTGCACGCCCAGCCTGTACTTCACGCCGAGTTTGTTTCTGTTCTTCACCACGCCCAGCGCCCTGATGCAGTGATCGCCAACGCGCAGTTCAATATCAACCGGCAGATTGATGGGGAGAGCAGACACTGTAATGATCGCAGCTCCGCCGGCGCTCAAATCCAGCAGGGTGGCGTCATAGCTCTGCTGCTCCGTAACAATGCGAGCACCGATCTTGTCCACATTGTAGAGACGGGCCGCCTCTCCATGTTTTATACGGGCGCTTTCCCGCTTTTCCTCCCTGCGCCGGGACATCGCCTGTCTGTCATCGCTGTTGCTCTGCGCCCCTGCATTATCCGTCATCATGCTCCCTTTCCTCCGCAGTCTTCTTGGCAAAAACCATCTAATTATCCTGCCCTGTAGTTTACGGCCGGTCGCCCCGCAAAAACAGCTCGGCCAGATCAACATCATGCTTGGAACCGATAATGAGCGGCACTCGCTGGTGCAAACCTGTTGGCTCGATATCAAGAATACGCCTGCCGTCATCAGTCACCGCACGACCGCCGGCCTGCTCCACCACCAGGGCCAGAGGCGCGGCCTCGTAGAGCAGACGCAGCTTTCCTTCTGCTTTTTCTGTACTTTTTTTGTCGCGCGGATAGAGGAAAATGCCGCCCTTCACCAGGTTGCGGTGAAAATCCGAAACTAGGGAACCGATATAGCGGGCGCTGTATGGTTTACGGCCATTGGCGTTACTTTTCAAATAGTTGACATAGTCCCTAGTGTTGTCAAACCAGTAGGGCGCATAAGCCTCGTTGACGCTGTAGTACAACGACTCTTCAGGGATACGCATATTGGGGTGGGACAGAAAAAATTCGCCCACACTCGGGTCAAGGGTAAAGCCATGTACGCCTGAGCCGGTGGTGTAGACCATCATGGTGGAAGAACCATAGATAATATACCCTGCCGCCACCTGTCGGGTACCCTTCTGCAACAGATCGTCAAGGGTCCACTGCGCGCCCTTGCTGATCCGACGGTGGATGGAAAAGATCGTGCCCACACTGACATTGACGTCAATATTGGTGGAGCCGTCCAGGGGGTCAAAGGCGATGGTGTAGTTTCCCTCGTAACCGGCCAGGGCCGGAATGGGGTCATCATCCTCCTCTGAGGCCATCACGCAGATGTGGCCGCACTGCTCCATGCGGCGCTTAATGGTCTGGTTGGCAAAGACATCCAGCTTCTGAACATTTTCGCCCTGAATATTGGTTCTGCCGGATTGGCCTAGGATATCGGCCAGACCCGCCATGTTCACCTCAGCGCTGATGATCTTGCCGGCAACGACCAAGTCCGAAAGCAGACCAGTAAGTGCACCCGTGGCCTCGGGGTGCAGCAACTGGTCATCCATAATCTGGCGGCTGATGGTAATGCCTTTTCGTTTGACCAATGCCATAACGTCCTCCTTTTTACCTCATAACGAGGATTCAGCCCCTGAAGCCCGAGGCGTGGCCTAGCACTATGTGGCTGCTCTAGCGACAATCGACAATGCAGCCGTCTCTTAATTACGTTCGCTTTTGCTCCAATTGGCAAGCGCACACAAGAGGGTGCGCACCCCGGTGCCGGAAGCTCCCTTGGGCACGTAGGATTTTTCCGTAAAATTCCAGGCTGTACCGGCAATATCCAGATGGGCCCATGGGGTTTCGCCCACGAATTCCTGCAAGTAGCAGGCTGCGGTAATGGTGCCGCCGCTGCGATCCCCGGCATTTTTGATATCAGCCACTGTGGATTCCAGTTGTTTGCGGTATGCAGGCCCAAGCGGCAAGCGCCAAAGTGGTTCACCGGCTTCCTCGCCGGCCTGGAGCAGGCGTTGGGCAAGTTCATCGTCATTGGCAAGCAAACAGGTGTAGTGATGTCCCAGGCCAACCACAGCCGCCCCTGTCAGGGTGGCGATATCGATCACCACATCAGGTGCATAGGTAGCAATGCCGTAGGCAATTGCGTCGCCCAGAATAAGCCGTCCCTCGGCATCGGTATTGACCACCTCGGAGTGCAGGCCGCCAAAGTGTCGCACCACGTCGCCAGGTTTTATCGCTGCTGAACCGGACAAGTTTTCCGTGGCAGGCACCATGCCCACCACATTGACGCCGCCAAAACCAAGTTCGGCCAGGGCCTGCATGACTGCCATCACCGCTGCGCCGCCGCACATGTCAAACTTCATCTCTTCCATGCCTGCGGCGGGTTTGGCGCTGATGCCGCCTGAATCAAAGGTGAGCCCCTTGCCCACCAGGAGCACGGTCGGATATTTTTTGGCGCTGCGGTACTCGATGATCGACAAACTGGGCGGCTGGGCAGAGCCCTGGTTCACGGCCAGAATCGCCTCCATGCCCAGTTCCTGCATTTCGGCCTTGCCCAGGATCGTTGTCTTGAGCTTTTTCTTTGTACCGAGCTTTTCCGCGTAGTCGGCAAAATCTGCCGGAGTCCAGCGGTTGGCGGGCTGATTGCCCATGTCCCTTGCGCTCAACACGGCCTGCGCACTCACCTGTGCCTGCTTGATGGCCTTGCGCAGTTCCTTGAGCGGCGCATCCCCGCTAAAGAAAGCATAACGGCGGCTCTGCCCTGCCTCGCTGTCGGTACCATTTTGCTCTTTTTTATAGCCTTGGAACGTGTAGCTGCCCAGGGCCAAGCCCTGCACCAGTTGCCCTGCCGTTTCCACATCGGAGAAGGGAAGACCCTGCGGCCAGAGCAGCAGTATGTCTTCACCGCGCAGTTGTCGCAGTTGCGAGGCAATAGTGCCTCCGCAGAGACGCAGCCTTTCACGCAGTTCATTGCGGCCGGCATCTTCAGTTGCCGGCGCAAGCAGCAGGATGCGTTTGGCAAGGTACGGTTTTTCCCCCTGCCAGTCCAACAGGGCCGGATACAGCCACACCGACTGGTCGGCTTTATTCAAAAAATCGCCGCAATCCCGCACATGGGAGACAGCCCCCTTGAGCGCCGGGCTGAGCAGGCACTGTTCCAGGCACTGTTCCAGGCCCTGCTCCGGCCCCTGCTCCTGTTGCACGATCACTACCAGCACATCACCGGAAAAGCTTTTCGGCTCTCCCTCATATACCTGAAATGAAACCTTCATCCCTATCTTCTATACTCCTGCACCACTTCATTGCGACGAACAACTCTTTCCAAAAAAATAAGAACCGTTTACTATTTTATGTGCATTGTATTACTCCAATATTCCTTGGATCACAATCCGCAATCCGCCCTGTGCCGCCTGAAATTGCGGCCAAGGTTGCAAGGAGGCCAGCTTGCTTGTCGTCTTTATTCTCGCCGTTGGCGGCGCGCTTTTCACCTCGTTCTTCTGCTCCCTCTTTGAGGCGGCTCTGCTTTCTCTCTCGGCGACCCAGGTAGAGCTGCTGGCGGAAAAACAACCGGGCAGGGGCGGCCAGCTCAAGGCCATGAAGGAAGATATCAACCAGCCCATCACCGCCATCCTCACCCTCAACACCCTGGCACACACCATCGGTGCATCCGTGGCAGGCGCGGCTGCGGTCAGCCTCTTTGGCGAGCGCGGGCTGGTCTGGTTTTCCCTGATTTTTACCGTTGCCATCCTGCTCTTCACGGAAATTCTACCCAAGACCATTGGGGTCAATTTTGCCAGACAGATGGGGCCCTATATTGTGCTGCCCCTGAGGATCATGATTATGATCCTCAAGCCGCTCATTATCCTGGCACAACTGATGACCAAACTTATTCCCAGCAGCCATGCGCCCCATCAGTTTTCCACCGAAGAATTGAAAACCATTGCCAGCCTCAGCCGTAAATCAGGCGTGATCCAGGCCGATCAGGAGGCGGTCATTGCCAACATCCTGCAACTGGGCCAAATCACCACCCGAGATGTCATGACTCCTCGCACCGTTACCTTTACCGTGCCTGCGGATCTCAGCATCAAAGAGGCGGCGCGCATGGAAGACCGCTGGCGCAGACACAGCAGGGTGCCGGTGTACGACTCCGAGCCCGACAATGTGGTGGGCCTGGTGCTCAGCCAGGATGTGCTATTGGCTGCGGCTGAACAGCACTTTGAAACCACCCTCAGCCAGTTGATGCGGCCGGTGCATTTTGTGCCGGAAACCGCTCCTGCAGACCGCATCTTTCTCGATTTCTTTGAAAAACATCAGCACCTCTTTGTGGTGGTGGATGAATACGGCAGCGTCACCGGTGTGATCAGCATGGAGGACATCCTTGAGGAAATTATTGGCCGCGAGATTGTGGATGAATCGGACACGGCCCGCAATATGCGGGAGTTGGCCCGGCTGCGAAAGAAAAAGCGGCGGACAGACTGAATTTTCCGCCGCTACCCGCCTTCCGACAGAGGAAAGCGTTTGGAGCGGCAGCGTTTTGTGGTAACGTAGCCCCAAAATAGTATCATGCCTGCGGCATGAGTCGGAATCCGGCCATTTTTTGCAACATAATCTTGCACATACATCAGACAATGACTCAAAAAGACACCGCATTTCAAATGAAGCTACGGTTCAAGGGTGCAATCGCCTTTCTTTTCCTCTTTGCCTTGCTCTTTGCCGCCACCCTGCCCTTAGCCCCGGCCTACGCGGAAACACGCTACGCCAAACCGGCCATGGAAATCATCATACGGGAATCGCAGTCCATCCGGAGCAAGATTGTCGCCACCGTCAACCTGGCGGAACCGGTAGAGCTATTGGATGGCAACAATGAATGGTCTAGGGTTAAGGTGGCCAATGGCGCTTCGGGCTGGGTCCGCACCCGTAACCTGAGCAAAGCCCCCTTTGTGCCGACCGAAGCCTTTCAACCCGGCTCGGTGAGCGGCAAGGTACTGATGGACGCGGAGGCCGCTTTCAAAGAGGTGAATGCGGCCAACTCCCAGCTCAAGCAGGAGCTTGCATCCTGCACCACGGATCGCAATACCCTGGAAGACAAGTACACCACCCTGACCAATGATCCGGACAGCATCCTCCATACCAGAAATTCGCTGGAAGATGCGCGCACCCAGCTTGGCGAGGTAGAAGAAAAACTTGCCCAGGCCCAGATTGAAAACAAGGCCCTAAAGATGAACCAGTCCATCATGTGGTTTCTGGCCGGTGGCGGCGCACTGTTTTTAGGCTGGCTCATAGGCCGTTTTTCGGGTAGCGGCCGTAAAAAACGGACTTCGCTCTACTGATCCGGCTAGGTGCTAAGTGCCCGGCAACCTTGGTGTTCCGCGCTTCGACGCGTAATTCCATTTCCATGTCAAAGCCCTGTCTGTGTCGGCCTTGATCTGAAAACGGAATAAGAGCCGAGCAGCCGGCCGCATTGGAACAGAGAAGATCACAGGAAATCAGGAGGGATCAGCTCAAATAATACCTTCCCTCCTGCAAGGACGGGCTGGTTTTGCCGCCCGGGGCCCTGATAACCTTATATATGACCTGAGCTACACGACCGGCTTATGCCGGGAAAACAGACCGTTGTAGGGTCTGCGCCGGGCATAAGCAACATTCGTAGCCTTTACGATGTGCAGTAGTAGCCTTTGTGCTGTGTAGTATCATGTACCCTGTGCCGCAAGAAGGTGCGGCACAATCTTTACCAGCCCCGGACAGCCCGCAGTCCGGCATAGCTGGATCATCTCCTTCCCCGACGTCTCGCCATGACTATTCAGGACGATGCGACATCCCATATCGGCGGCCAGACCGTGTCGGAACAGCGCCGGCGCAGACAGGCTGAATTTCTCGCCAAGATCAGTCATGAAATCCGCACCCCTTTAAACGCTATCATGGGCTATGCGGAGATGCTGAACAAGACCAGCTTGGATGCCAAGCAGCAACACTTTGCAGACAATATCGTCAAGAGCAGCCTGGCCCTGGTGGATATCCTCGATAGCTGGATGCGGCAGATAAAGGATCCCTCAGCAGAGCTCATTTTGCAGGCGCATCCTGCCGCTCCGGCTGCTGTTGCGCCGGTACGAGCGCATGAACATGCGCCGCTCAAGTTTCTGGTGGTCGAAGATTCCTCCATGATCCGCGATCTATTCATGGACATCTTCAGCGAAGACCATTTTGCCATCCTCACCGCCAGCACCGGCGCGGGGGCACTGGAACTCGCCTTTGCCGAATTGCCGAACCTCATCTTTCTTGATCTGCATCTGCCCGATACCGACGGCCGGCAGGTGGCAAAGTTCTTGCGCAGCGATGCAACCACAGCGGCTATCCCTTTAATCGCCATGACTGGACAGTCCCTGAAACAAGAGGAATACAGTCCCTATTTCGACGACTTTCTGCAGAAGCCCTTTCAATTAAAGCACCTGCGCAGCATGGTGGATGCCTGGGTGCACAGTTTGACGAAAAACAGGGTAACTCCTGAACACGCACCACCCCAAAAGGCCGGCAGTGGCGAGGGCCGCGGGGCACAGGATTTTATTGCCTGCATTCGGCCGTACTGGAATGTGCAGATGAGCAAGCTTTTGGCCGCAATCAGCCACACCGGCAGCCTTGATGTCACCATTGACCTGGGAAAGTGCCTGCAAGCAGTGGGGCAGGAGCAAAAATGCGCACCCATGGAGGAGGCGGGCAGAGAACTCGTGCGCTGCGCCTCGATACCGGATATTGCGGGCCTTGAAGACATCATCACCAAGCTGACTTCACTTCTGCAGGCGGCCCATTCATGAATGCGAGCAGACCTTTGATCTTCATTGTCGATGATGTTGCCGACAATATTCAGATCGCCATTTCCCATTTGCAGGAGCTGGATTGCGATTTTGCCTACGCCCTTTCCGGTGAGCAGGCCCTGGCCCGCATCGCCGTGGCCAAGCCGCAACTCATCCTCATGGACGTGATGATGCCGGGTTTGGACGGTTTTGAAACGGTGTCCCGGCTGCGACAAAACCCGTATGTCAGCTCTATTCCCATTATCTTTCTCACCGCCCGTACCGAGGCCGAAGATGTGGTGCGGGGCTTTAATCTCGGCGGTGTAGACTATATCACCAAGCCCTTCAACGGCATGGAGCTGCGCTCGCGGGTGCGCAATCATCTGGAACTCTACGCCTACCGTACAAAGCTGACGGCCATGGTGGAGGAGCGCACCTATGCCATCGAGCAGCTCAAGGATGTGATCATCGAGGCCATGGGCGAGATGGCGGAGTACCGCGACCGGGAAACCGGCGGCCATATTCGCCGCACCATGGAGTATGTGCGGGTGCTGGCCGAGACCGTTGCCCTGAACGGTCATTATACCGATCTGCTGACCAGGGAATATATCAGCATCCTCTATAAATCAGCACCCTTGCATGATATCGGCAAGGTGGCCATTCCCGACAGTATCCTGCTCAAGCCCTCCGGTCTAACTGCAGACGAATACACCATCATGAAGAACCACACCATCTACGGTGAAGAAATCATCAGTAACCTTGAGCAGATGGCAGGTCAGAACACCGCTTTTCTCAAATGCGCCAAGGATATCAGCGGTGGGCACCACGAACGCTTTGACGGCTCCGGCTATCCCAGGGGGCTGAAAGGCCAAGACATTCCGCTGGCCGGCCGCCTGATGACGCTCGCCGACATCTACGACGCCCTCATCTGCAAGCGGGTGTACAAGCCTGCCCTGCCCCATGCGCAGGCCATACAGATTATAACCGAGGAAAACAGCCATGCCTTTGACCCCGTCCTTCTGGAGGCCCTGCTCCAGGTACAGGATGAATTCGAGGCGATATCCAGACGCCATGTCGACTGATGCTGCAGTTGCAAACCAGTTCATACACGGAACCACGCCATGAAAAGCTATACCAAGGAATTATGGTTTGAAGTACCCACTCGCCGCGCCTTCATCAATATCACCTCGCAGGTCGAGCAATGCCTGCGGGAGAGCGGCATTCAGGAAGGACTTTTGCTGTGCAACGCCATGCACATCACAGCCTCGGTCTTTATCAATGATGACGAATCCGGCCTGCACTACGACTACGAACAGTGGCTGGAGCGCCTGGCCCCGCACGAGCCGGTAAGCCAGTACCGTCACAACGGCTACGAAGACAATGCCGATGCCCACATGAAACGCCAGATCATGGGTCGTGAGGTGGTGGTGGCCATCACCAAGGGAAAACTGCACTTCGGCACCTGGGAACGCATCTTTTACGGCGAATTCGACGGCAGACGCAGGAAGCGGGTGCTGGTCAAGATTATCGGCGAATAAACAGCAAGGTGAAACGCCGCATGTTGTTCTCGTCTCGTCTACCGCACCGGCTCCCGCATTTCCTCCCGCATTTGCTGTGCATTCTTGCCGCCGGCCTCTGTCTGCTGGCTGTATCCGGCTGTGATTTCGGTAAAAATAAAGAAAAAGACGGCGCTCTTCTCCTCTACGGCAATATCGATATCCGCGAGGTGCAGCTAGCCTTTCAGGATGGCGGCAAAATCCGTTCGGTCCTGGTGGAGGAAGGGGCGCAAGTGGAAGCCGGCGAGCTTTTGGCCGAGCTTGATCCTGAACGCTTTGTCCTGGACGTGGCCCGGCTGCAAGGCGAGGTTGCGGCCCAGGAACAGACGCTCAAGCGCCTGCAGGCAGGTAGCCGCACCCAGGAGGTGCTGCAGGCCCAGGCTGCGGTGACCTCTGCCGGGGCTACCCTGCAGGAGGCCCAACTGGTGCTGGACCGCAAAACCCGCCTCTATACGAGCAATAACATTGCCAAGCAGGAGGTGGACAGCGCCCGGGCTCGAGCCCAAACAGCACAGGCGGCCCTCAAATCCGCCCAAGAAGGACTGTCTCTAGCCGAAGAAGGCGCGCGCAAGGAAGACATTGCCGCCGCCGAAGCGGGCTTGGCCTCTGTGCGCGCAGCTCTGGGCCTGGCGGAAAAACGACTTGCAGACAGCCGTCTCATTGCCCCAGCCGGCGGCATCATCCGCAGCCGTATCCTGGAACCGGGGGCCATGGCTGCCCCGGGCGCGCCGGTCTTCACCCTGGCGCTGAGCGATCCGCTCTGGGTACGCACCTATATCAACGAGCCCGACCTGGGCCATATCCGCGAAGGCATGGCTGCAGAGGTGCTGAGCGACTCCTTTCCAGGCAAGACCTACCGGGCCTGGGTGGGCTTTGTTTCCTCCACCGCCGAATTTACTCCCAAAACAGTGGAAACAACGGAACTGCGCACCAAACTCGTCTATCAGGCGCGGGTCATGGTCTGTAATGATGCCCATGAGTTGCGGCTGGGCATGCCGGTTACGGTGCGTCTTGAGCGCAAGGCCCCGATTACCGCCCTGGGCACGGACCCCTGTGCAGCGGTGCCGGCGCCTGGTTCGCCTGCCCCTGATGCGCCATGAGTTCTGCATGAATTCCGCGCCGCCAGCCCCTTTTTCCAACCAAGTCCCTCCAGCCCGGAAGCGGTATGCACAAGCGGCATGAGCAAGTTATTGTAGCCAAGTCGCTTGGCAAACGCTTTACCCGCGCCCATGAAGACGTGCGCGCCCTGGCCGGCTTCAACCTGAGCGTCGCGCCCGGCCAGGTTACCGGGCTGATCGGCCCGGACGGAGCCGGTAAGACCACCTTCATGCGGCTCTGCGCCGGTCTGCTCACGCCTACTTCCGGCGAGTTGCAGGTGCTGGGCCTAGATACGGTGCAACAAACCCTGGAGGTGCAGGGCCTGATTGGCTACATGCCCCAACGTTTTGGTCTCTATGAGGATTTGAGCGTGCGGGAAAACATGGATCTCTTTGCCAACCTGCACGGAGTGCCACCGGCGGAACGGCCGGCCCGCTATCAGCGCCTCATGGAAATGTCGGGCATGGAGCCCTTCGGCAAACGTCTGGCAGGCAAGCTCTCGGGCGGCATGAAGCAGAAACTCGGCCTGATGTGCACCCTGGTGCGCTCGCCCAGGTTGCTGCTTTTGGATGAACCCACGGTTGGCGTGGATCCGGTTTCCCGGCGCGAACTGTGGCAGATCGTCTATCGCCTGGTGGAAGAAGACGGTGTCAGCGTGCTCCTCAGCACCGCCTACCTGGACGAGGCAGAACGCTGCGCGGAAGTGGCGCTCATCCACCGGGGCGCGATCCTTGGTCAGGCCGGCCCGGCCCATTTCCGCAGCCAAATGCAGGGCCGCACCTGGCTCTTGCGCAGCCGGGCCATGAGCAGACGCCGCCTGCAGATGCAACTGCTCAAAGTGCCTGAAGTCTTGGATGCCCTGGGGCAGGGGCCGGCAGTGCGAGTGGTCGGCCGGGAAGGAATCAGCCTTGATCAGCAGCAGTTCCCCGGCCTTGAAGACCTGGTCATGGAGCCGACAGCACCCAGGTTTGAGGACTTTTTCCTCGCTGCCCTTCGGGATAAGGCAGAACACGATGCTGCCGTTCCTGCAGCCATGTCCCTGGAAATGGGGCAGGCAGCCCCAAGACCCGCCACTGCCGCTACTTCAAAACAAACACAATTTTCCGATTCATCAACAGATGCCGACTCGGCCATCATCCGCGCGGACAAGCTGGTGCGACGCTTCGGGTCTTTTGTCGCAGTGGATCAGGTCAGCTTTCAGGTGGGTCGCGGCGAAATCTTCGGCCTTCTCGGCGCAAACGGGGCCGGCAAGACCACCACCTTCCGCATGCTCTGCGGTCTGCTCCCCATCTCCAGCGGCTCCTGCACGGTTGCCGGGGTGAACCTGCGCAGCGCCGCTTCGGCGGCCCGTGCCAAAATCGGCTACATGGCGCAGAAATTTTCTCTGTACGGCAATTTAAGCGTCATGCACAACCTGCGCTTTTTCAGCAGCGCCTACGGCCTGAGCGGCAAACGCCGCAGTGAACGCATCCAGTGGGCGCTTAACAGCTTTGCCCTCAGCCCCTTTGCCCATGTCTCCAGCCAGATGCTGCCCCTGGGCTACAAGCAGCGCCTGGCCCTAGCCGTGGCGCTCATGCACGGACCGGAGGTGCTTTTTCTGGATGAACCCACCTCAGGCGTCGATCCCCTGGCTCGACGCGAATTCTGGCAGCAGATCAACCAGGTTGCCGAACAGGGCGTGACCGTCTTGATCACCACCCATTTCATGGAAGAGGCCGAATACTGCGACCGCCTAGTCATCATGGCGGAGGGCCGGGTTCTGGCCGAAGGTACGCCGGAATTCATGAAAAAGGAATACGGCGGCAAAGATGGGGCCGCCGAGGCCAGTATGGAAGACGCCTTTATCGGGCTTATCAAGATGCACCAGGAAACGGAGGCCCAAGCATGAAGCCCGGACGAATGATGCGGCTTGGCGGCTTGGTGCGCAAGGAATGGCTGCAGGTGATTCGCGACCCCTCCAGCCTGGCCATTGCCCTGGTCTTGCCCCTGGTGCTGCTCTTTATTTTTGGCTACGGCGTATCGCTCGATGCCAAGAACGTGCCCTTGGCCATCGTTATTGAAAAATCCGGGGACAAGAGCAATGCTTTTGCAGCCTCCTTCTTCAACAGTCCCTATTTTCAGCCGCGCCTGATGAGTAGCATACAGGAGGCGGAAGAGCTGATGAAACGGGCCCAGGTGCAGGGCATAGTCTGGCTGCGCGACAACTTTGACGCCGACTACCTCTCCCGCAGCAGTCCGCCCATTGGGGTGATTGTCAATGGCGTGGATGCCAACACCGCCCGTCTGGTGGACGGCTATATTCAGGGCATCTGGTTCGGCTGGCTGGAGAGACAGTTGGAGGTGCGTGGTGAGAGCCTCAAACCGCCGCTGCAACTGGAGCAGCGCATCTGGTACAACCCGGAGGTGCGCTCCACCGACTACCTGGTACCTGGGGTAGTGGCCGTAGTCATGACCCTGATCGGGTCCTTGCTCACCGCCCTGGTCATTGCCCGGGAATGGGAGCGTGGCACCATGGAAACTCTCCTGGTCACTCGTATCTCGGTCTTCGAACTGCTGGCGGGTAAGCTGATTCCCTACTTTGTGCTCGGCATGGCCGGTTTTTTTATTTCGCTCGCCATGTCCTACTTCCTCTTTGCCGTACCCATCCGAGGTTCGCTCATTCTTTTGCTGGCGGTTTCAGCACTCTTCCTTTTGGTGGCCCTGGGTATGGGCCTGGCCATTTCCACCGTCTTCCGCAGCCAGTTTGTGGCGGCCCTGGTGTCTCTCGTGGTCACCTTTCTGCCCGCCTTTCTCCTTTCGGGCTTTATCTTTGATATCCGCAGCATGCCGCTCATCATCCAGGCCATTACCCGGCTGATTGCGGCCCGCTACTATGTGTCCATGCTGCAGACTCTTTTTCTGGTAGGCAATGTCGGTTCGATCCTGCTGATCAACTCGCTCTATCTTCTGGCCATGGCCCTGTTCTTCCTGGGCCTGACCTATCTGAAAACCGGCAAGCAGCTCGATTAGGCATGATTGCGCGCATCTATGCCCTCATCCTCAAGGAGTTTCTGGCCCTGTTTCTGGATAAATCCAGCCGCATGGCCATTATCGTGCCGCCCATCATCCAGCTCTTTGTCTTCGGCTATGCCGCCACCTTTGATCTGAACAAGGTCAGGCTGGCCATTTTAAACGAAGATTCCGGCGCCGTCTCCCGCGAACTGATCAGCCGTTTTCAGGGCAACCCCACCTTTGACATCGTGGCCCATCTCCAGTCGGAGCACGGTATCGCCGCCATGATCGACCATGAAAAGACCCTGATGGTGCTGCGCATCGACAATGCCTGTTCCCGGCAGGCAGTACGGGGAGAAAGCTGTAGCGTGCAGGTGCTGATTGACGGCCGCAACTCCAATACCGCCATGCTGGCCCTCAACTATGTGCGCGCCATTGTGACGGATTTTAACGAAGAGCTGATGGCGCGCCAGAACCTTGGTCTGCCGGCGCGTTTGGCGGTGCGCGCCTGGTTCAACCCGAATCTGGAAAGCCGCTGGTTCATCGTGCCCGGCATCATCGCCCTTCTGGGCATGATCGTTACCCTGGTGGTGACCGCACTCTCGGTTGCGCGCGAGCGCGAAGACGGCACCTTTGACCAACTCCTGGTCACGCCGATGCGCCCCTGGGAAGTGATGGTGGGCAAGTCTTTGCCGGGTCTTTTAGTCGGCCTTTTTGAGGTCAGCCTGATCATTGCCTTAACCGTGTACTGGTTCAAGATTCCTCTGCACGGCAGCCTGCTCACCCTGTATCCGGCGCTCGTTATCTACCTGCTCTCGGTCATCGGCGTGGGCCTCATGATCTCCTCTTTCTCCACCACCCTGCAGCAGGCGCTCTTGGGCTCCATCCTCTTCATCGTGCCTGCGGTAACCTTGTCCGGTTTCACCACGCCGATTGCCAACATGCCCCTTTGGATGCAGCACCTCACCATCATCAACCCCATGCGCTATTTTCTCATCGTGGTGCGCCGGGTTTTCCTGGAGGGCACGGAGATCCGTTTTTTGGTGCATGAGATCTGGCCCATGGCCGTCATTGCCGTGTGCACCCTCAGCCTAGCTACCTGGCTGTTCCGCCACCGTCTGCACTGATATTTCAATTGCTTCCACCCGCCATATCCTATACAACTGCTGAGGAATATATATGCTCTGCTGGCCGGATACTGGGATATCAATGCACCTTCCTACCCCTATACCCCGGCAGCACAAAGACCGAGCCGGCTGGAACAAAACCAAGAAAGATCTGTTGAGGTTTGAACAATGCTTGTAATTTGCGAAGAATGCGCCAAAAAATACAACGTGGATGAAAGCCAAATAAAGGGGACCAGGGCACGTTTCACCTGCCAGAAATGCGGGCATTGTATCATTGTGCGTAAACCCGATCTAACTGCGGCCACACGTGTTCAAGCCGAGACTGCACCCGCGCCTCCGTCCGTATAGCGCAGTAATTCTATTTCCCCAAGCTCCCGTATTTCCATAAAACTATATGAGTACCCTTACCTCGCTTGCCTGTATCGGCGGCGGCCAGATGGCAGAGGCGCTGATTCGCGGCATTGTGGCTGCAAAACTGCTTGCGCCGGAACATATCCATGTAATCGAGCCCAACCCCGAGCGTCTGCACAGCCTGCAGCAGAATCACGGCATCCAGGCTACGGCAGATCCGGCAGAACTGTGCGCCCATTGCCGGGTGCTGCTGGCTGCAGTCAAACCGCAGGTGGCGCGCCAGGTGCTGAGCGCCTATGCCCCGCACCTGGGCGAAGGGCATCTGCTCATCTCCATCATGGCGGGTATTTCTCTGGCAGATTTGAGCAAGTACGCAGGTGCAAAGGCGCGCCTGATCCGGGCCATGCCCAACACGCCCGCCCTGGTTCTGGCCGGGGCCACAGCCTTTAGTCCTGGTGCTTCGGCCACCAGGGACGACTGTGATCTGGCCCGGGCAATCTTCGACGCCGTGGGGGCGAGCCTGGAACTGCCCGAAGAGCAGATCGATGCGGTCACAGGACTCAGCGGCAGCGGTCCAGGCTATGTCTTTACCTTTCTCGAAGCCCTGATCGACGGCGGGGTGCTGGCCGGTCTTCCCCGACCGCATGCGGAGAAACTCGCCCTGCACACCCTCTATGGCAGCGCCAAGCTTGCCCTTAAGAGCGGCGAACATGCAGCCGTGCTCAAGGGCAGGGTCACCTCGCCGGGCGGCACCACCATTGCCGGCATTCAGGCCCTGGAACAGGGCGCATTTCGGGGGCTGGTCATGGAGGCGGTGCGCAAGGCCGGCCGGCGTTCAGCGGAGTTGGGCGGATGAATATTCGTTTTGTGGGTATCGTTATCCGGCCGGAAAGCCCGGAAGCCGAAAAAAAAGGCTTTGAACTGGCCCAGTGGCTCAACCGCCAGGGCATAGCCACCACCGGCCTGAACCGTATTGATCCTGCCATGGATCTGATCGTGGTGCTCGGCGGTGACGGCACCCTGCTGCATGCGGCCGATGCCGCCAGTCAGGATGGTCTGCCGGTTTTGGGCGTCAATATGGGCAACCTGGGTTTCCTCTCAGAAATCGCGGTGGATGAACTCTACAAGACGCTCACCATGGTGCTGGCGGGTGAATCCCGTATTGAAAAGCGCATCATGCTCAGGGCCAATATCATCAACGGCAGTACCGGAGCCATGAGCGAACCGGTGCGGGCGCTCAACGAAGTGGTCATTGTCAAGGACAGTACCGCTGCCATGATCCGTTTGCGCTGCTGGGCCAATCAGGAATACATCACCACCTACCGGGCCGACGGACTCATCATTGCCACCCCGACCGGTTCCACCGCCTACAACCTCTCGGCCGGCGGCCCCCTGGTGCACGGCGAACTCGACAGCATGGTGCTCACGCCCATCTGCCCCTTCATGCTGGAATCCCGGCCCGTGCTCCTGGCGAGCGACACCCGCATCACCGCGCATCTGCTGGCCCCGGTCGGAGAGGTGAAGGTGATTGTGGACGGCGAGTTGCGCTGGCGCATCACCGAAAACGACTACCTGCTGGTGCGCAAGGCGGAGCGGCCCCTTCTGGTGGTGAGTTCGCCCTGGAAGAGCTATTTCAATATCCTGCGCACCAAACTCAATTGGGGCGGTGATTCCATTGATGTGCCCCTGCCGGAAAAGGTGTGCAAGCACTGTTGACAAGCCACCCGTAGCTCTGCCCGCCGAACAACAGCTCAGGTTGATTTTTCCGTTCATCTACTGACCATGCTGGTGTTCTTCCGTGTGCTGACCGGCACAATTTCCTGCCATGAATAAACGCCTTGTTCTCGTCAGCCTTGTTCTTGCCCTCTTCCTTGCCGCCTTGCCCCTGCCCTGGCTCATGGCCGTACCGGCGGTGCGGGGTCATGTGCTGAGCCGGCTGGGGACACAGCTCTCCGGCTCTCTTGCGGCTGATTCCTGCTCCTTTGGCTGGTTTTCCGGGCTGCGCTGCAAGGCTGTGCGCTACCGCAGCTCTGAGCAGCCCTTCCAGCTCAAAACCGAAGAACTGCGCAGCAGCAAGGGGCTTGCTCTGCTCCTGCTGGCTCCGGGATATCTCGGCGATATCAATCTGAAAGAACCACTCCTCAGCCTAGAGCTTGCCCCTGCCGCACCTGCAACGTTGCAGGAAGAGACCAAGGCATCCCGTCTCCCATTCTGGTGGAACAAGGCCTCCTTTCAACTTAAGGCGCAGCGAGCACAGATGCTGCTGAAGGATGGCACAGTTTCGTATCCCCTTTTTACAGACGCAGCCCTGAATGCTGCCCTGGCAAACGGCTCCCTGCGCTACACCCTGCTGGGCCGCGCCGGTACCTGTACAGAGACAAACCTGCGCGCCGAGGGCTTTATGAACGCCCCTCCGGAGAGCAACAGTTCTGCCAAACTGTTGAGCACCAGTACCATTGTCCTCGACTCAAGCCCGATCGCGACCCTGCCGCCCCTGCCTTGGGCGCCCTGGCTCTTTCCGGCCATGGAGGGCAAGGCCGGCGGGAGTTGCAAACTGCTGCGCAATGTGGATGGCTCGCTGCAGGCGCAGGGCGCGCTTTCCCTGCATGAACCGCTGCTGCCACCCCTGAGCGCCAAGGAAACCCGGCTCAAAATCGAGCAGGCAAGCCTGCTCTTTGATGTGAAGAGACAGGCCAAGGGGCACTGGCAGGTGCAACAGATCCAACTTGACTCGGATCTTGCGAATTTTGATCTAGCCGGTACCCGGCAGGAAGAAAAAACTGATCTGCACGCCACCTTCTCCCTTTCCCTGCCCCTTCTCAGTGAAGGACTGCGGCAGAAATTGGCCCTGCGCTCCGATGCGCGCCTGCAGAGCGGCTCTGTGGACTGCACCATGCAGGCGGCTGGGCCGGCCTCTCGCCTGCCCCTGCAACTGAGCTGCAGCGTCTCAGATATTGCGGCACAGCAGGCGGATACGCGTATTATCTGGCAGAAGCCGCTTGCCTGGTCTGCACAAGGCGTCTGGCAGGAGAATGGCCTGACACTGCACGAGGCGCAGACCCAGGCCGCCTCTTTTTCCCTCAAGGCGGGCCGATCCGATGCGGGTGATGTTCTCACCCTTAGTGCCGACGGCGATATTGGCGCGCTCAATCGAGAACTGGTCAGGATCATTCAGTTGCCGTTTGAGGCCCAGGGC
The DNA here is from genome assembly GCA_030538155.1 of bacterium. Taxonomy (GTDB): domain Bacteria; phylum Desulfobacterota; class Desulfobulbia; order Desulfobulbales; family Desulfobulbaceae; genus Desulfobulbus. The sequence goes on along the minus strand of JAUNUN010000007.1, from coordinate 40,292 downwards.
AAGATGGTGCTGCAGGCCACACGCGGACAGACACGCGACCATACCGGCCCGGCACCTTGGCCTGAGGAACTGAACTTCACAATCACAGATTTTTCCCTAAAAAACGGGCCGCTAGAGCTCTTGCCTGCGCATAAATTCAGTCTGCAGATAAAGAGCAGCCAGACAGAGAGCGGCCATATCTCGGGCACGGCAAAGGGTTCCTGGTGGCCCGGCTCCTTTGATGTGGAACTGCAGGATCTCAGTGGTCAGGCTGAGAGTCGCACCGGCCGATACCACGTTACAGGCTCCATGCTGTCGGCCCGCCTGCAGCCCCTGGTACACCATTTCTTCCCATCCCTGGCCTCGCTCAGGCTGGCCGGTTCCATGCAACTCGATTTGGCAGCCCAGTTGCAGGGCTCAAAACACCAGCTCAAGAGTGTGCAGGCCGTTTTCAACCGGCCGGATATCAGGGCCGCAGCCAGAAACGCAGTCTACTCCTTCCAGGCCTCCCGCAGCGTACTTGCGCTAGGTGAGGCGGCAGAGAAGCTGCCCTTTCCGCGCAAGAGCGGGCTCATGCCCATGCAGATGGCCACCAATGCGGATAGCCTGGCCAGCCGACAGGCAGACGATTCAGACGATTCCATCTTTGATCCGACCAGGCAAAGTCTGCGTCTGCAGCCCCTAATCCTCCTCTCCGACGGGCTGCAACTTAGAGGCGGGTTTACGCTTGCCGGGTGGCGGCAGGACCGGCCCCAATACAGTCTCCACGCCCATGGTGCCCTTGATGGGGCCATACTGGATACGTTTTTGCGTGCCACCAGCCGCATGCCTGCCGGGCTCAGGCTGCAGGGGCCAGCGCAGGTCGCCTTCAGCACCGCCTATCCCGGCAAGCCTTTGCCCGAGGCGGAACTTGCCGCCCAGCTTGACTGGGCAGGTTTTGAGCGCGATGGCCGCCTCCTCTTCCACAAACGGGCGCTCAATCTCTACGCCCGCTTTGAGGCGGCAGAGAGCAGCAACCTTTCCTCTTGGGATATTCCGGAATTCAGCCTGCAAAGTCCGGATCTCTGGGCCCTGGGTAAGGGCTTTCTCTGGGATGAAGGCCAGGGCTCCGGCATGCTGGCCCTGCAGGGCCAGTACCGTAAAGGAGCGGCAAAGCAGGAAGATGAAGAAGACAACGACGAAACAAACCCCTTTCAACTCTCCGTGCCTTTCCGTTGAATTTGATGCCGGTTTTATTTGTAAATTTTCCGGCAAAAAGCAGGCAAAAGGGGTATAAGCACACTATCGATCTTTTCAGGCAGTACCTGCCCTGGACATAAAGAAGGAGGCGTTATGAGCAGAAAAGTGATCATCATCGGTGCAGTGGCCGCCGGCCCCAAGGCCGCCTGTCGCCTGAAACGGCTGCAACCGGACTGGGACATCCTCATGCTGGATCAGGACAGCCTGATCTCCTACGGCGGTTGCGGCATCCCCTACTATGTCAGCGGTGATGTTTCCGATGAGAGCGAACTACGCTCCACCAGCTTCCACATGGTGCGCGACAAATCCTTTTTTGAACAGGCCAAGGGCGTGGAAGTGCGCACCCGCACAAGGGCGCTTTCCATTGACCGCAACCAGAAGGTGGTGCGGGTGCAGTATCTCGACACCGGCCAGGAAGAGGATTTAAGCTACGATACCCTTCTGCTGGCTACGGGCGCGCAGCCCTTTGAACTGCCCATTCCCGGAGCAAAACTTGACGGCGTCTTCACCATCTCGGATCTGCACAAGGCCATTGAAATCCGCAAGCGTATAGCTGCGGGCAAGGTGAGCAAGGCAGTGGTGATCGGCGGTGGAGCCATTGGCATTGAAATGGCCGAGGCCCTGACCGACCTTTGGGGCATCGAAACCTCACTGGTGGAACTGGAGCCCAGGTTACTGCCCGGCGCGGTGGATTCACACTTTGCCGCCATGCTCAAGCAGCACCTGGAGGAAAAGGAAGTCCGGGTCTTTACCGGCGAATCCGCACTTTCCATGATCGACAACGGCTCGGGCAGCGTGGCCGGAGTACAGACCAATATGCGTACCCTGGAGGCGGATCTGGTCATCATGGCGGTCGGGGTGCGGCCGCGCAGCGAACTGGCGCGCGCAGCCGGGCTCGATGTTACCTCCTGGGGCGCGATCAAGGTCAACCAGCGCCTGCAGACCTCGGATTCCAGCATCTATGCCGCCGGCGACTGCATCGCCACCACCAGCTTCGTTACCCGGCGGGAGACCTATGCGCCCTTGGGTTCACTGGCTAACCGCCAGGGCCGCATTGCCGCCGACAATATCGCCGGCCAGCCTGCGGTGTTCAAGGGGGTGTGTACCTCCTTTATCATGAAGGCCTTTGACCGCTGCATCGGCGCAACCGGCATCAGCTACGAGGCGGCCCTGTTTGAAGGCTTTGATGCGGACTATGCCCTCACCTCGCCGTCTGACCGGGCCCACTTCTTTCCCGGCCAGGCCATTGTCATTCTGCAGCTCGTCTTTGACCGCAAATCGCGCCGCGTTCTCGGCCTGCAGGCCTTCGGCAGCATGAACGACTCCATTTCCGCCCGGGTGGACGCCGCCGCAGCCCTCATTGCCGAAGGCGGCACCATCGAAGATTTCTGTACCCTGGAAATGGCCTATGCCCCGCCCTTTGCCGCAGCCATCGACTCCATCAACGCCGCCGCCTATGTGGCGGAAAACATGTGCGATAACCGCCTGCGCCGGGTCCATCTCAACCACTTTTTGCGCTGGGTGGACAATATGGACAGCGAGGACTGGGTCGCCATCGATGTGCGCCACCCCAAGGAGGTCGAACCCTATGCGCAGCGTTTCGGGGCAGAGCGCTGGATGTCCATCCCCTACGAACAGATGCGGGACAGATACCAGGAACTACCCGAAGGAAAGATCTGTATTTTGGTGTGCAATGCCGGTACCCGCTCCTATGAGGTGCAGGTCTTTCTGGATGCAAAAGACAAAAAGGATACCCTGGTCTTGTGCGGCGGCCTCAATGTGATCAGCCGCATGGGGGTGAGCTGGTACGGAGGAAAAGAAGTCTAGTAAATAAGGCTAAAAGGCTAAGGACGCAGGGCCTCGATATAGGAGGGAAGCCGGTCAAAATGACGGCCGACCTCCTCGGGCCGGTGCGCGTCTGAACCGGGCGAAAGGGGAATACCCATGCCTATGGCAGTGGTGATAATCCAATCTGCAGGGAAGGGATTGCCCCGATAATCGAAGCCAGAGGCATTGATTTCAAGCGCCATGCCGCGGGAACGCACAGCCTCAAGCAGGCAGTGGATCAGCTGCCGGTGTTCCTCGTTGAAACGGATATCGGGCATATGCCTGAGCCCGGCATCGAGATGGCATAGTACGGTGCAGTTCAGTTGCCGCACGCCGTCAATCAGCATGCTGAAGTATCTCTTCAATACCGTGTCCACACCGATGGTGGTGAACATCTCCAGGCTTTCCCGACGTTTACTGAGCAGGTTGTAGTGTCGCTCGCCATGGCGAAAAAAATGGCAGGACAGGCCAACGTCGGCCCAGGGATACTGCGCCAGCTGTTTGCGCAGGGTCTCGATCCCATCCGGGTTATAGCCCATCTCCACCCCCATACGCACCTCGACCTGCCCCTCGTACTTCTTACGCAGGCGTTCACCCTCTGCCCAGTAGACGGCAAAATCATCTGCAGTGAGCCAGCTGCGGTGGGGATAGTGAATCTCCGCCTCCATGTGGTCAAGAAAAGTCAGGGTGCGCAGGCCCTTGGCCACCGCTGCCTGCACATACTCCTCCATGGTGCCGCTTGCGTGACCGCAGAGAGAGGTGTGCACATGACCGTCGCGGGAGGTGTCTACCAGGGATTCGTTCTGCAGGGAAGAGATCATCAGGCACTGTGGATTGAAGTTGCGGGCTGTACAGTCAGCCCCTGGTACAGTGGCTCAGGCGTTTCCTTTCGGAAAAAAGTGGAGCACACCGTCAATTTCCGAAGTGTCGCAGATATGACCCAGTTCCATTTCCAGATCAAAGAAAAAATCGCTGCCGTCCATCTCAACCGAGAGCGCCGGGCCTTCGGGCAGATGGTAAATGAGGGTGCTGACCTTGCTCAGGTCAATAGGGTTGTGGAAGAGCCGTGTCATCATGATGCTTTCTTTCATAGGTAATGCCGCCAGCAAAATGTAAATCAAAGAGTCCGGGTGAGCCATATATGAACCCGCAGGCCGGAAACTGCCACACTGTGGTTCCATCATCTCACCGGCATCCCGTATACCATAAGACGCCCGATAGAATTTGACAGCTAAAAAACACATGGTAAGATGAGGCCCCCTCTTTTTATCCATTCCATTGCATCCACAGTGCATTAACCATAGCGAGGCAGGCCATGGCTCAACCCGAGCAACCAGAGCAAAAACGTGTGTTTCCCGGCAAAGGGAACACCAATCCTTCCAATATCATGCCGCAAACACTGGATGCCGATTCGCCGCTCCAGTTTCAGTACCACCCGGGCGTCATTTGCTTCACCGCATGCTGCCACGCCATCATGATTGTCCTGACGCCCTACGATATCCTCATGCTGCGCAAGCGGCTCAATCTGCCCGCCGACGAGTTCATCACCACCTACACCGAACCCGCCTATCTGGAGAAGACCGACATGCCGGGCCTGCAACTCAAGCTTGAGGGCGAAAAACAAGCCTGTCCCTTTGTTACCCCCGAGGGTTGCACCGTCTATACCGACCGACCCAGCGCCTGTCGCTACTATCCGGTGGGCATGGCCGACTTTCACGAGGGCGGCAATGAAGAGGAAGACGCCGGGGAAAAATTCTTCTTCCTGGTAAAAGAACCGCACTGCAAGGGCCATGAAGAGCCCAAGCACTGGACCATCGGCGAATGGCGCGCCGACCAGGGCGTGGACGTACGCGACGAGATGAACAAGGAATGGCTGCGCCTGGTGATGCGGCGCAAATCCTTTGGCCATCAGGCCTCTTTGAGCGATGCCGCCAAACGCATGTTCTTCATGGCTTCAACCGACCTCGACACCTTCCGCTCCTTTATTTTTGAAAGCTCGTTTCTGGATACCTACGAGGTGGATCAGGAAACCCTAGATCGCATCAAAACAGATGATGTGGCCCTGATGCTTTTCTCCTTCACCTATCTTGCCAACAGCCTCTTCGGCGCGCCCGGCCTGAACATCCGCGCAGACAAACTGCGCCGCAAGGTGGAGCAGTTGCAGAAGGAGCAGGAAGACAAGGTAAAGCTGGCCGAGCAGGAATACGAGGAACTCAAGGCCGAGCGCGACCGCATGCTGGCCGAACGCGGTCAAAAGGCACAATAATAGAGGCCGGCGCTATTCTGTATATTCCGCACCACAGGTGCGGCGGCGTATAGTAATTCCGTTTCCAGATCAAAGCCGACACAGGTAGAGCTTTGCGATGGAAATGGAATAACTCGTCTGCTGCACCCCTTACCTACTATCACCAGGCATGCAAGCCGTCATAGCCTGCGACAACATCGACACCCCATACACGCCATACGAGCGCCTGCTGGTCATCGCCGATATCCATGGCGGCCACAAGGCGCTCGTGGCCTTACTGGAGGAGGTGCAGCCGGGGCCAGGGGATCTCTTGGTCACCTTGGGTGATTATATCGACCGGGGGCCGGATTCCCGCGAGGTACTGGCGGAACTGCGCAATCAGAGCGCCAGGGGCAAGTCGGTCCACCTGCGGGGCAACCATGAAGGCATGCTGCTCATGGCCATGTCGCCCGCGCCGGGCATGGCCGACATGTACGACCGGAATGCTGTCAACGATGCCGCCTCGCCGGCGGGCAATATGCACATGTGGCTCAGCAATGGTGGTCTGGAAACCCTGGAATCCTACTGCCGCGATGCAGGCGCAACAGCGGCCAAGAGCCTGACTGGGCTGAAAAAGGCCTTGCATGGCAGCTACCGGCTGGGCATGCGCACCCGTGCAGATAAAGAGGCGCTTATCCGGTACGCAGCCGAGTTAGCTGCGGTCATCCCGCCTGAAGATTTTCTTTTCCTGCGTACTACCTGTGTGGATGCCCTTGTAAGCGGTCGCTTCATTCTGGTGCACGGCGGCTACAGCGCCCATTGCAGTCTCAAGGAGCAGAGCCTGGCTACCCTGCACTGGGGCACGCCCTCTGCTGCCTGCACTTCCCTCTCCGAAACCCTGGTGGTTGGCCACCAGATCACGCGCAGGCGCTTGCCCATGCGCGTGGGTTCCATTTTGTATCTGGATACCGGAAGCGCCTGTGTGGCAGACGGCCGCTTGACCTGTATGGATCTTCTCAGCCTGCAATTCTGGCAGGCAGATCAGGCTGGACGTATCTGCCACGCCGGCAAACTGAAATCCCTGTCCTGAAACGCCGCTCCTACTGCTTTTTCGCTTATCCATCCGCTCAATTCCTGCCCTGGCCACAGCAAGGGCAGAGCATCTCGATTGCAGATCTTTTTTCCAGTTTCAGATCAAGGCTTTGATAAGGGACTGGAATTGCGCCGTGCTGCCGGTTTAGCCTCCCTCTGTTCGCCCCGAAAAAATTTCCGGGAATAAATCTCCTCGCAGTTCGTTGGTATGCATAACAGCGGCAAGAAAGTTTTGCCAAAAGCTCTGCAAAATCTTCTTGCCCGCCATGCGCCAACCACTGACCAGGCGCTGTAACAGTACCGAACGAAACACCTTTTGAGGAGTCAGCATGCAAACCCATTCTCAACCTGCAACCCTTACGCGGAGAAAGGGACGAACCTTCGCCGCACCCTTTATCATCAAACAGGCGGGACCCTTTGGCCAGGACGGCCTCAAGTGCTGGCTGGCAGTTCCGGCCAGGCTGAACAGGAACCTGCCGCCACTTCTTGTTGTGCACGGAGTCTTACGGGATGCCAAAGGTATGCTCAAGGAAGTGGCATCTGCTGCGGCTCGCACCGGCCAACTGGTCATCGCTCCTCTGTTTTCAGAGCAGGGCCGGCCGGGGTATCAGCGGGTGCTTGGCAGAAGCAGGGCCGATCTATCCCTGATATTTCTCCTGCAGATGCTGTGGCAAAACGGCATCGCCAACACCCATACGGTCGATCTTCTAGGTTATTCCGGCGGAGCCCAGTTTGTGCACCGCTTCGCCCTGCTCTATCCGCACCTGGTCAGACGCCTCAATGTCTGCTCGGCCGGCTGGTACACCATGCCGGATACCAGCGCCGCCTATCCCTACGGTCTGGCTGCCCCAGCAAAACGGCTCTCCGGTTACCCGGCCTTCATGACCGACAATCTCCACCACTTTCTCCAACTGCCCATCAGGGTCTTTGTGGGTGAAAAGGACAATCAGGTGGATCAGTACACCCGCAGCGGTCCTGAAATCGACCAACAGCAGGGCACACACCGGCTGGCCCGGGCAGTCAACTGGGTGCAGGCGCTCAGAACAGCCGCGAGCGAGCGGGGCTTGCAAACAGATATCAGCATGACGGTGCTTGAAAACTGCGGCCATGATTTCAGGAGCTGTGTGCGCAAGGGCAACGTACTGGACCACCTCTATGCGCATACCGGCTCGGCCTCCCAGGTTGCCTGACAAGGCGTCTCTCATACCAACAGATACAAACAGGAAAGACATGAAAACGACAGCATTTGGTAACAGCAGCATGATTCAGGCCGCGAAATGGACCTTCAGCACCCGCCGCGTCAGGATGGACGATGCGGTAGCCCTCAAGAGCGAGGTTGCAAGCGCCAGGTCAGGCGATCTGGTCCTGGCCCGGGTGCAGCAGCTCGGTTCGCACGAACGGGTGCAACTCAGGGACGGCCGCCCGGCCACTATCTTTGTCGATGACCTGATCGTGGCGGCCTGCGGCGCGCGCTATGCCTCCGACCAGTTTGAAGGCATTGCCCAGATCGATCCTGTGGCCACGGATTTGCTCGCCGGCGGCGGCTGCATGGGCAAGATGCGTCACTGTCACGATAAAATGAAACGGCCCACCCAGGTTGTGCCGCTGGGCCTTTTGGCCGACGCCGCACACAACACCCTGAATCTTGAACGCTACGCCATGCTGTCCACCATCAGCCCGCATGGCATCCACGCCATTGCCGTGGTCGGAGCGGCCATGAATTCGGGCAAAACCACCTCGGTGGCCTCTCTGGTGCACGGTTTCAAGCGTGCCGGCTTCCGGGTGGCGGCGCTCAAGGTTACGGGCACCGGCTCCTTTGGCGACTACAACGCCTATGTGGACGCAGGCGCTAATTTTGTTGCCGACTTTACCGATACCGGCATGGTCTCCACCTATATGCAGCCCCTCCGTCGCATCGTTCAGGCCATAGGCACCCTCATGAACGCGGCGGCCAATGCGGGCTGCGAGGTGGCGGTAGTGGAGTTTGCCGATGGCCTCTTGCAGGCCGAAACTGCGGCTCTTTTACAAGACCCGGAGGTGCGCGCTCTCTTCAAGGGCTTTCTCTACGCCGCTCCCGATTCCCTGGCCGCCTTGGGCGGCTACCAGGCCCTGGCTGCGGTAGACATCAGGCCCCTAGCCCTGACCGGACTCATCAGCCGCTCTCCCCTCAACATACAGGAGGCCGAGGCCGCCACCGGTTTAACGGTCTTGACCAGGGAGGCCCTGCGCGATCCGGCCCAGGCCTGCAGTCTGCGCAACTATTCCATGGCGCGGCACGAACGCCGCCTGGTGGCATGAACGGCTGGCCCAGTATCGCTGCCGATGGCCGGGGCCGCCGCCTGGCAGTGGTGGCCCTGCTGGCCCTGCTCCAAGCCCTGGCGGCAGGCGGATCCGCCATGGCCCTGCGGGAGAGTTTTGCCGCACTGGCCAGGGGTGCGCATGGCCCGGTACCTGTTTTTGCCGTTACCCTGATCGCGCTCTCAGCGGTATTGCTGGCCTTATTCCGCTGGCAGGAGCGTGTGCTTGCCGAACAAGTCGGCCAAGAATACGCAGCCTCGCTCAGGCTGAAGCTCTTCAGGCACATTGTTCGCCTGCCGGCCAATGAATTGGCCGGCAGGCGGGTGGGCGGACTTTCTCTAAGGTTTGTGGGCGATCTGACCGCAATTCGGGAATGGATCAGCCGGGGTATAACCCGGCTTTTATCGGCAGCCATTGTCATACCGGTGGTATGGTTTGTGCTGATGCACATCAATCGGGATCTGGCCATGGCGGCCCTGCCGCCGGTGCTCTTGGGGCTCGTTGTCATGACTCTTGCCGGGCTGCCGCTTATGGCCGCGCACCGCCGCTTGCGCAGCAGGCGCTCCCGCTTGAGCGCAGGGGTTACTGAACGGCTGCCTCACGCGGGCGAACTCCGCCTTTTGGGCCGCCTGTCCAGGGAAAGCGCCCAGATACGGGCCAATACCGAACGCATGATCCAAGCGGTTCTGCTCCGGCAGCGCTTGGCCGTGCTCATTCGGGTGGTGCCCGACGTCATGGGCGGCTGCGCTGTTGCTGCCATGCTCTGGGCCGCCCTGGCAAGCCGAGTATCTGCAGCGGAAGCGGCGGGAGCCATTGCCGCCCTGGGCATGGTGGTGCAGAAGATGCGTGAGTTGGGCTCGGTGTGGAACCGGTATTGCGCCTGGACCACAGCCAAAAACCGCTGTCTGGTCTTGCTGAGGGTACGTCCCCTGCCGCTTAAGCGCCGCAGCGCCGTAAGACAGCATCAGGTAGGGCCGGAACCGGGGGTCTACCTGCGGCTGGCCCAGGTGTATGCGGCTGAGCTGAACGGGGTGGATGCCGGCGCCTGCCCCGGACAAAAAATCGGCATTGTCGGCGCGAACGGCTCCGGCAAGAGCAGACTCTTGCAACTGATCGCCGGCATGGAGCTGCCCGCTCGGGGCGGCATCAGGATTGACGGAGAAAAGGCCGCCTCTTGGGCCGGACTGAGTTCCAAACGCCTGATGTACCTGGGCCCGCATTCGCCCGTACTTTCGGGATCGTTGCGCCGCAGTCTCTGTCTGGGGCTAGCGAAGCGGCCCAAGGATACGGTCATTGAAGCCGTAGCTGTCCGCTATGGGCTTGCCGCACTCATGCAGCGAATTGGCGGCATTAAGGGACGCATTGCGGAAAACGGCCGCAACCTCTCTGCAGGCGAGCTGCGCAGAATACTTCTGGCCCGAGCCGCCCTCGCCCAGGCGGATCTTCTCCTCTTGGATGATCCGGCTTCCTCCCTGGACCCGGCCGGTCGAGTCCTGCTGCGACAGTTGGTGCACGAATCTCAGGGTACGGTACTCATCACCGCGCCGGATAGTATCCATCTTCCCTGTGTCGATACCCTGTGGCTGCTGGAAGACGGCAGGATCAAGGTCAGGGATGAATCTGGTTCTAGTCGCAGGCCATTGGCGCTTTTAACAAGCCCCAGCCAAAAACCGGGTCTTTTCCTGGAGCGCCCAAGTCATAGCTATGCTGCTGCAAACGCCGGTGCAATTCCTTATTGTCTAAACTAGGGGACTGCTTGAGGATCAGCGCCACAACCGCTGTAACATGGGGGGCGGCATAGGAGGTGCCGGTGCGGTATTTGCCGCCCGCCCAGCCCGGAGTCCAGATACCCACGCCTGGCGCGGCCACAGTAAGATAGTCGCCGCGGTTGGCGTTTTTGTAGGGTCGCAGACGGTAGTCTACAGCCGTTACGGAAACACTCTTGCCATAGGCGGCCGGATAGGCCGGCGGCGCTTTGGGCCCACCATTGCCTGCTGCGGCCACTATTGCCACCTTTTTTGCCGCCACCCGGTCCACGGCAGTGCGCAGCAGTTCGTTATCCGGCCCGGCAATGCTGGCATTGATCACACTCACCTTCTGCGTCAAGAGCCAGTCCAAGCCTTGCGCGAGCATGAGCGCAGTGGTGTGCAGGCCATTTTTTTCGGTGAAAGTGTCCGCCGCATACAGGCTGGCCTGGGGCATGAGGCCAGGATATTCGCTCTGGGCGGATCCCACCAGAATGGCCGCAACCGCCGTGCCGTGCGTGGTGGACGAATTGCGGCCATCTTCGGCAAAGGCCTTGGTGGTGATACGTTGTTCGGCCAGTGCCGGAAGCTGCATATCAACGGCCGTGTCCACCATGCCTATCTTGATTTTTTCGCCGCAGCGGGCAGAATGCTGCCACTCCATGACGGTAAAGGCAAAGGTCTCCCACTTGTAGGTCTTTGGTTTTTCTTCTGCTATCCGATACTTGTCATTGAGGACAAAAAAACCCTTGGGAATCTGGCCTTTCAAAAACTCCAGCGCTTCGAGTGCAGTCATATCCTGGGAAGAGGTGGTCACGATGTGCACGGTCAGCTGCAAGGCAGGCATGGAGATAATAGGGCTTACAGAAAAGCCCAACTGCCGAATGCGGTTCAGGGTGTTTTTCTGAGCATTGACAGCCAGTACCCGGCCTGGTTCAAATTTCCTGTTGTCTTTGATGGGCCTGGTCGTTGCCTTCGCAGGAGTGCCCCTGGTCGGGGTTTGCAGGATATTCCAGCCATCACTGTCCCCGCCGCCGCGATCACCGTCTGAAGAATCACCACCACTGCTGCCGCTGCCGCCGGAACCTCCTCCACTGCCCCCCCCGCCGCCGCCGGATGAACCCCCTGCACCACCGGATGACCCGCCTCCGCCGTCATCACCGCCATCGTCGCCACCATCATCATCACCGCCGTCATCATCATCGGCATGAGCCACCACGGCCGGCCATTCAAGCGGGCTTAATGGCGGCAGAACGATCAAGCTGACAGCACAAAAGAGCAAAATCAATACTTGCATAAGCTTTCCAGCCAAGTGTGTCATCTCTATCTCCTTGGTATACTTGCGCATTGTTCTTTGTTATATAGGTACTATGCCTCATGTTTCGGGAAAATGCACTTTCAATGCCGCACATTCCTTTCGTACACGTTTTTGATATTGGATGGAATAAATCACCACAGCTTTCGTTCTTGATAACAGGAAGGTTATGACAGCAGACGAATCCATTCGGGAGGAACTTGTAGCGCTGCTTCCCAGGCTTCGACGTTTTGCCCTTGGTTTGACCGGCTCCCGTGATCAGGCCGATGATCTGGTCCAGAACGCCTGTGAGCGTGCCTTAAAAAATCTGCACCAATACCAGGCTGATACCCGTTTTGATAGCTGGATGTTTCGTATCACCAAGAATATATGGATCGATACCTGGAGGGCCCGCAAGGCCCAAGGCCTAAACGTTAAGTTGGAGACTGCTGAATATGAGGCCAGGGGCTACAGCAAAGAAGATGTGGAAAACCGGCACACCCTGGCAGCAGTCTCCAGGGCTATGCAAAAATTGCCGGAAGATCAGCGTGTTGTCCTGACCTTGGTGTCAGTGGAAGGATTGTCCTATAAGGAGGCGGCCAAAGTTTTGGAAGTTCCTGCGGGCACCGTAATGAGCCGGCTGTCCCGCGCCCGCCGCCGCCTCTATGAACTGATTGCCTGACCTGATTTCCTGGGCGTATCGCCTGCCTGCAGATAGCCGAGAATTGAACATGACGTGTATACTAAACGATGAAACCCTGATGGCCTATGTGGACGGCGAACTTCCTGCCGGACAAGTCGAAGAAGTTCGCAGGCTTTTGGCAAAGAACCCCGATGCGCGGGCCACGGTCGAGCTTATGCAAAAGAGCCGGGACCTCCTGAACAAGGCCTTTGATCCTGTTCTGGAGGAGCCTGTGCCTGAACGTCTGATCAACTGCATTCGGGTATCAGGCCAAACAGGCCGAAATGCCCAAGCGACGACGACGCGCAGGGCGTGTATTTCGTATTTCAGGGCAAAACCTGCCCTACTCTGGGCAGCAGCACTGGCCCTGATGGTAGGCGCTCTGGCGGCCTATATCGGCAATCACTACCTGCACAGCGGCCTGGTTGACCCGGTGCCTGTGGCGGCAGCGGATAATTTTTTAGATGAAGCGCTTGAAAATACGATCAGCGGGGCAGTCTATACTCAAGATACGATCGGCGCGGACACCCCTTGGCGCGAGATCATGCCACGGCTCAGTTTCCTCAGCCATGAACAAGTTTTCTGTCGGGAGTATGAAGAACGAACAGGCCGGGCCGATACTTCCCAGATCAGCTATGGCGTGGCCTGCCGGCAAAACGGGCACTGGCAAACCATTGAACTTGCGGTGCAGCAGGAAAATGAATCTCAAGGTGAAAGCCCTCAGCCCGATCACTATGCACCGGCCATAGGCGAGGAAGAGAGCAGCACTCTTGATGCGCTCATCGGCCGCCTCATCCAGGGCCAACCCCTTGACCCCGAGGATGAAGCCAGACTGATCAAAAACGGCTGGCAGGCTGGAGATTGAACATTTCCTGAAGCCGATAGATAGGCATTTGATAGGGAAGTGGAATGCGTGCACCGAGCTTGAATGGAGTATCTGTTCAACCGGTCTCAAAGAAAGGATCTTGCACATAAAAAAAGCCCTGCCGGATAATCCGGCAGGGCTTTTTCAGGTCTACGGCAATCGAAACGATTATTCGGATTCGAGCGCCTTGGCCCAGGCCTTGAGCATCTTCCAGCTCCGGTCCACGTCTTCCTGGGATTGCTTCATCAGTTCATCGGCATGCTCGGGATTGGCCATCTTCAGCATGCGATACCGGTTTTCGTTCATGGCGTAGTCGGCAAAACTGATGGTCGGTTCCTTGGAATCGATAATCATCGGGTTCTTGCCTTCCTTCTCCAGATCCGGATTGTAGCGGTACAGTGACCAGTGACCGCACTCAACCGCCTTCTTCTGCTGCTCCAGACCAAGGGCCATGTTGATGCCATGGTTGATGCAGTGCGAGTATGCAATGATCAAAGAAGGTCCGTCGTAGGCCTCGGCTTCCTGAATGGCGCGGATAGCCTGTTGCGGATTCGCGCCAATGGAGATGCGAGCCACATACACGTTACCGAAGGTGGAGAAAATCAGGCCCATATTTTTCTTGGGCGCTTGCTTACCACCGGCAGCAAACTGCGCTACTGCCGCACGCGGGGTAGACTTGGACATCTGACCGCCGGTATTGGAGTATACCTCGGTATCCAGAAGGAGGATGTTCACGTTCATACCTGAAGCAAGAACATGATCCACACCGCCGTAACCGATGTCATAACCCCAGCCGTCACCACCGATAATCCAGACAGACTTCTTCACCAGGTAGTCAGCCACATGGTAGAGCCGCTTGGCAACCGCGCTCTTGTCCTTTTCCAGTGCTGCCTTCAGTTCGTCAACCCGGGCACGCTGGGCCTCGATCTCTTCCTGGGTATCCTGCTTGGCATCAAGGATGGAATCTGCCAGGGCCTTGTCAACGATCTTGTCACTAACGACCTTGTCCAGCAGTTCAACAGCCTGCATACCCAGTTTGTCCACTGCCTGACGCATGCCAAGGCCATGCTCGGCATTGTCTTCAAAAAGCGAGTTGGACCAGGCCGGACCACGGCCGTCTGCACGCTTGGCATACGGAGTGGTGGGCAGGTTGCCGGAATAGATGGAGGAGCAACCGGTGGCGTTGGAGGTCAGCATGCGGTCACCGAAGAGCTGAGTCACCAGCTTGATGTACGGGGTTTCGCCGCAACCGGCACATGCGCCGGAGAACTCGAACAACGGCCGCTTGAACTGGCTGCCCTTGATGGTGCCGACGTTGATGAGTTTCTCATCCACTTCGGGCAGGGCCAGGAAGGTCTTCCAATGCGGAGCTTCGCGCTCGCGCAGTTCCTGGGTGTTCATCTCCATGCAGAGGGCGCGCTCTTCGGTCCTCTTGCCGTCCGCATCTTTCTTACGGCCCGGGCACACGCTCACGCACAGGGTACAACCGCAGCAGTCAGGGGTTGAAACCTGGAGGGTGAACTTCATGTCCTTGAATTCTTTACCAATGGCGTCCACGGTCTTGTAGGTTGCGTCCGCACCAGCCTCTTTCAGGGCCTCGGGGGTGGCTACCTTCATACGGATGCAGCCGTGCGGGCAAACCAAGGAACAGCGGCCGCACTGGATGCAGGCTTCCGGATCCCACTGGGAAACCTGAACCGCAATGTTACGCTTCTCCCACTGGGTGGTGGCTGTCGGCCAGCGACCATCTGCCGGCATCTCGGATACCTTGATCTGCTCGCCTCGGCCTTCCATCATCTTGGCAGTTACCTGCTTAACGAAATCAGGGGCCTCGTCGGAGACGATCGGCGGCATTTCATGGCCGGTGACCTTTTTCGGGATCTTGACCTCAAAGATGTTCTCAACGGCGCCGTCTACCGCACCATAGTTCATCTGCACGATCTTATCGCCCTTGATGCCGTAGGTCTGCTTGATGGCGCGCTTGATGGCGGCAATGGCCTCGTCCTTGGACAGGATGCCGGAGATATTAAAGAAGGCGGTCTGCATGATCATGTTGATGCGTGCACCCAAGCCAAGGGCCAGGCCAAGTTTGACCGCATCAATGATGAAGAATTTCGCTTTCTTCTCGATCAGCTGCTTCTGTACCAGGGCGGGGAGTTGATCCCAGATCTCGTCCTTGTTGTAGGTGGTGGTCAAAAGGAAGGTACCGCCGGTATCCAGGTTGGCCAGCATGTCGTAGCTGTCCAGAAAGGCGAAGTTGTGGCAGGCGATGAAGTTGGCCTTGTTGATCAGGTACGGAGCAACGATCTGGTTTTTGCCGAAACGAAGGTGGGATACGGTCATGGAACCCGACTTCTTCGAGTCGTAAACAAAGTACCCTTGGGTGGAGTTATCGGTCTCACCGCCGATAATCTTGATAGTGTTCTTGTTGGCGCCAACCGTGCCGTCGGAACCCAGGCCGTAGAACATGGCGCGATAGACATCGCCGCCTTCAATGTTGAACGACGCATCGTAGTTCAGGCTAGTGAAGGTGACGTCATCATCCGGGCCGACACAGAATTTCTTCTTGGGTGCAAAGGAGGCCATGTTGTCGAAAATGGCCTTGACCATGGCCGGGCTGAATTCGGCGGAACCAAGACCGTAACGGCCGTTGAACATAACCGGCGCAATCATGGTGGGGTTAGCTTCCTCGGCCTCGGCAATGGCTGCACGCACATCCAGGTAGAGCGGCTCGCCGATCGCGCCCGGCTCCTTGGTGCGGTCCATAACCGTGATACGCTCTACCGTGGGCGGCAGGGCATTGACCATGGCCACACCGTCAAAGGGACGGAACAGACGCACGATAACCAGACCAACTTTCCTGCCCTGGGCGATCAGATGCTCAACCGTGGAGGCCACGGTGAGAGCGCCGGAAGCCATGATTACGATAACATCAGTGGCATCGGGCGCGCCGATGTAATCAAAGAGGTGGTACTGCCGACCGGTCAGTTGGGCAAACTTGTCCATGGTTGCCTGCACGATACCGGGCATGGCATTGTAGTACTTGTTGACGGTCTCGCGGCCGATGAAGTTCACGTCCGGGTTCTGGGCGGTACCGGCCAGAGACGGACGATCAGGGGTCAGGGCGCGTTCGCGGTGCTCAATGACCTTGTCTTCATCGATCATGGCGCGCATGTCGTCCATGGTCAGTTCTTCGATCTTCATAACCTCATGGGAGGTACGGAAACCGTCGAAGAAATGGATGAAGGGGATCCTGGAGGCCAGAGAGGCCTGGGTCGCGATCAGGGCAAAGTCCTGGGCCTCTTGTACATCCTGGGAACAGAGCATGCCCCAGCCGGTCTGACGGGCAGCCATGACGTCGCCGTGGTCGCCGAAAATGGACAGGCCCTGGCAGGCAATGGCACGGGCGGTAACATGGAAGACGGTCGGGGTCAACTCACCGGCGATCTTGTACATGTTGGGAATCATGAGCAGGAGGCCCTGGGAGGCGGTGAAGGTCGTGCACAGCGCGCCTGCGCCCAGAGAGCCATGGATGGAACCGGCAACACCGGCCTCGGACTGCATTTGGGAAATTACCGGAATGGAACCCCAGATGTTTTCCTGCTTGGCATTGGCCTTGGCATCTGCCTCGGCGGCCATTGGAGAGGACGGCGTGATGGGATAGATTGTAATGACTTCGCTGGTGGCATACGCGACATGCGTACAGGCCTGGTTTCCATCAATGGTGACCATTTTCCGAGACATAGGCTCATTCTCCTCAATGCTGTTTGGTTGTGGACCGGCAGTCGAACTGCGGCAGACGAAGAACAAAAAATTCACAACTGGGATGGATTGCTCTTACAAGCAGCATAAGCCGCCCCGGCCAGGCACGTTGCCCAAGCCCGGAGCAAGCATTCCATCCCCTTGAAGAAACAGGCAGAAATGACTTACAGCTATCGAGACTACCCCAATTGCGGCTGATATGCAATCCTAAAGCGCGGATGTTTTTCCTTAGTCGCGCGCCCCGGCCCGGCAAGGAAATTCGTGATTGAATCCTAGCCGGCACCCTGTCACCGGAATATCCGCACATCCAGCTCTACCAAGACAAAACGCCGGATTTTCCCGAAAGAAAACCCGGCGTCCTTTAGCTCTACTTGCTCTTTTGGGCCTGTTATGACTCCCGGATCACCTGCACCCCTTCCAAAAGCCAGTTTTCAGTGCCGACCGGTCGGGCCCAGGTCCATTCCTCGGCAAACTTGACCGGCTCGGTCATGCTGCCCTCAACCAAAGCGCCGCTATGCTCATCTACCGTGTAATCGAGCAGATTGGCGGTAAAGAGCACAGTAACGTAGTCTTCTTTGCCGTCGCTGCCTGCGTCCACAATTTCCACCTTGCGGATGGCGATACTCTCCATCTTCTCGAGATGGCTCTTCTCTTTCAGCTCGCGGAAATGATCGGCATATTCACTTGCCAGCTGCGCACCGAGCAGGTGGCCGAAGGTGGCTAGATCACGCCGCGTCCAGCCTGCCTGTACCTTAAAGAACACATCCGAGGCAACTTCCAGAAAATGCGCCTCATCAAAACCTGGATCTGTACGGCGTACGGCATCCAGACCCTTGTCCGGCCCCTGAATATCCTGAATAGGCGGCATATAATTGTCTTGCGAGGCTGGAGAAAAACCGCCGCCGGGGCTGGGTGGCGGCCCATAGCCTGGTGAGGATGGCCCGGCAGGCTTGCGCACAAAGCGGCGGTAGAAGAAATAGCCGGCCACGCCCAAGAGCAAGAGCGGAAGAAATCCCATGCCGCTGCCGCCCATGCCGAACATGGAACCAAAGAGCATTGCGCCAAGAGCGCCGCCGGCAAGACCGCCCAAAAGGCCGCGGCCAAAACCGCCGCCCTGTTGTTGCTGCGCACCTCGGTTCTGCTGCATCTGGCTGGGTGCCTGCTGGGGGGTCTGTTTTTGCGTGGGCGTACGAAAGGAGCGACCGCCGGAACGCGAGCGTGCATCGGCGTCGCCGGCCAGCATGCTCCAATCTACGGCTGCAAACAAAAATAAAAGCATGAAGAAAGGACTCAATCGTTTAACCAGGGTTTGCATGTGCATTCATCACCTCAGAGTGTGTTGTGGAAATACCCTTTTTGGGTTTGATCATCCCTTGTGCAACAGGAGTTTTATTTTGACAATACAGTTTTTCCTGTAAAAGCGAGACTCAGGCGAGAGCCAAGCTCACCGCCTTGTACGCGTGGATAACGGTCGTGTCGAAGAGAGGCACCGGCGTATCCTCCTGTTTAACCAAAAGACCAATCTCGGTACAACCGAGAATCACTCCCTGCGCGCCTTGGCGTGATAATGCTGCAATGATGCGAAGATAGGCTGCTCTTGAGTCAGGCTTCACCTTACCCAGGCAAAGCTCATCATAGATAACCCGGTGCACCAGCGCCCGCTCCTCTGTGCTGGGGAGCAGTACCTCCATACCATAGTCGCGGCGCAGGATACCGGTGTAAAAACCCTGCTCCATAGTAAAGGCCGTACCAAGCAGACCTACGCTCCGGATAGCCCGCGCCTGCAATGCCTCGGCCGCGGCCTCGGCAATGTGCACAAAGGGAATGCCTACTGCGCTGCGAATCTCGTCTGCCACTTTATGCATGGTGTTGGTGCAGAGAAGCAGGAAATCAGCTCCGCCCGCCTCCAGCGATTGCGCGGCCTGCACCAGAATAGCCGCAGCCCCGCTCCAGTCGCCCTTTTTTTGCAATTGCTCTATGGGAGCAAAGTCGACGCTGTAGAGGATGATCCTGGCGGAATGCAATCCGCCAAGGGCCTGCTGTACTCCATTGTTTATAAGACGGTAGTACAGAGCGGTACTTTCCCAGCTCATACCGCCGATGAGGCCAATCGTTTTCATCGCGTCAGTAATCCTGCCCTCACTTTTATTGCATGATAAGTGTCCATCAGAAGCCGTCAAGCATGAATACGCCTCAACTGAAGCCCTAGCCTGCAATCACCTGGGCCACCTCGTCTATGTCTTCGGGTGTGTCGGCCTGCAGGCAAATGGTTTGCGAGCCCTTGGGCAGGATCTTCTTGACCATGCCGGTGAGCACGTTCTTGGGCCCAAGCTCGACAAAAACCTCCACCCCATCCGCGAGCATGGCTTCGATGATTTCCAGCCAGCGTACCTTGGAGGCGATCTGGTAGGCCATGAGTTCCCGAATCCGCACCGGGTTGTGTTCCAGGCCGGCACTCACATTGAAGAGCACCGGTACTTTGGGCGCCTGGAAATCAATCTTGGCCATGGATTCGGCAAAATCGGGCACTGCGCCTGCAACCAGCGGGCTGTGGTTGGCCACACTCACCTTCAAGGGGATGATCTTGCCGCCCTTCTCCTTGCACAGCGTACCGGCCGCAGCCAGTCCGGCGCTGTCGCCGGAAAGGACAATCTGCCGATCGGTATTGTGATTGGCCACCACGGCCACGCCTTCGCGCTCGTTGGCTGCCAGCAGTTCTTCTACCGCGGCTAAATCAAGGCCCAGCACCGCCACCATGCCGCCGGGATTGCGCTCACCTTCGCGCTCCATCAGTTCACCACGCCGAGTCACCAGGTTCAGGGTATCCTGCAGCGAAAGCACACCCGCCGCATAAAGGGCCGAATACTCACCCAAGCTGTGGCCTACGGCAAAACGCGGCTCCCAGTCGGGCAGGCATTTGCAAAGCTGCTGCCAGCAGATCAGATTGACAGCGGTCAGCGCGGGCTGCAGGTAGAGAACCCGGGTCAATTCATCCAGCGGGCCGTCATAGGAAAGCCTGCGCAGCGGAAAGCCTGAAATGCTCTCCGCCATATCCATCATGGCCGCCGCCTCGCTGTCCGCCTCGGCAAAGGCCTTACCCATACCTAAATACTGCGATCCCTGTCCGGGAAACATCACTGCTGTTTTCTTCATAGTTTGTGTGCAGATCATGCCTGCATGCGTAATTTTTTCTCCTGCCGGGGCTCAAGCACCAACGAGTTGAGCAGAAAGAGGGCCACTCCCACGTTGATGGCCGCATCGGCAATATTAAAGGCGGGCCAGTGGGAGCTGCCTACATAGACATCCAAAAAGTCGATGACATAGGCAAAACGGAGACGATCGATCAGGTTGCCTGCCGCCCCGCCCGCGATGAGTGCCAGGGCAACCGTATAGAGCTTGCTGCCCCTGCCGATACGGCGCTGGGCAACCGCAATGACGATCAGGGCAATGGCGTTGACGGCCACGAAAAAAACCTGTCGCCACAGGGCCGGCTGACCGGCCAGGATACTGAAGGCCGCGCCGTTATTGGTGAGGAAGGTAAAGTTAAAGAAGCCGGGAATGATCTCCCGGCTCTCATAGAGGGCAAAATTGCTGATGACCCACCACTTACTGAGCTGGTCTGCCACTAGGGCAACTCCAAAAACTATGCTAAAGAGCATGTCAGCTCCCGCCCGATGCGGCAAGAGAGGTCACCACCGAGGCGCAGCGGTTGCACAGGCTGGGATGCGCGTTATCCCCGCCCACACTGAGGCTGATGCGCCAGCAGCGCTCGCACTTTGTTCCTGGTGCGGCCTGCACCGCCACCTGCAGATCATCCACGCCCTCAACCGAGGTAAAGGACGCCTCTTCATCTGCTTCATCCGCTACCGCCAAACGCAGGCTGGATACGATGCAGAGTTCCTGCAAAAGCTCCCTGTTCCCTTCCACCACTTGCCGCCATTCCGGCCCGGCCTTGAGCAGCACTTCCGCATCCAGAGACAGGCCGATGAGCTTATCACGGCGCGCAATTTCCAGCACCCTGGTAATGGCGCTGCGCAAAGTGAGCAGCCGTTGCCAGCGCGCATCCCGTTCAGAATCATGGGGAATATCCGCCAAATCGGGCTGTGGGGCAAAGAAGACGGAATGGGAGTAGTCATCATCTCCCAGGCCGTAGAGATGCTGCCAGGCCTCTTCGGAGGTGAAGCAGAGGATGGGCGACATCAGGCGCAAGAGGCCATCCAAAATGCGGTGGATCACCGTCTGCGCGGCCCGCCGGTCAACGCTCTCAGGGGCCGAACAGTAGAGCCGGTCTTTCAGTACATCTAGGTAGATACTTGAAATGGTAGTGCCGCAGAAGGTGTAGAGCCCGTGGTACACGGTGTGGAACTCGTAGCGTTCATAGGCCTGGCAGACCCGGCGGCCCAAGTCGGCAAAACGCCCCAGGGCCCAGCGGTCGATATCGGTGAGCTGCTCGTAAGGAAGCGCGTCCTTTTCCGGGTCAAAGTCGTAGAGGTTACTTAAGAGAAAGCGCAGGGTGTTGCGCATCTTGCGGTAGGCATCGGTGACATGCTTCAAGATTTCATCCGAGACCTTGATGTCATCCTGGTAGTTTTCGCTGGACACCCACAAACGCAGCACCTCAGCCCCGTACTTGTCAATCACCTCCTGCGGTGCAACCACATTGCCCACGGATTTGGACATTTTCTTGCCTTGGCCGTCCACCACATAGCCGTGGGTGAGCACGCCGGTGTAGGGCGCGCGTCCGCGTGTGCCCACTGAAGTAAGCAAGGATGAGTGGAACCAGCCCCGGTGCTGGTCGCTGCCCTCCAGGTACAAATCCGCCGGAGAGCGGAGTTCCTCCCGCTCCTCCAGCACTGCCGCGTGACTGGTGCCGGAATCGAACCACACGTCAAGGATATCCGTTTCCTTGCGGAACTCGCCGGCACCGCAGGAGCAGCGCGTCCCCTCGGGGACAAAATCCGCTGCCTCGTGCTTGAACCAGGCATCCGCGCCCTCCTTGCGGAAGAGTTCGTCGATGCGGTCACACACGGCCTCATCCTTCAGCACCTCCTCGCACTGGGTGCAGGTGAGCACGGTAAGGGGCACGCCCCATGTGCGCTGCCGGGAGAGGCACCAGTCCGGTCGGGCCTCGATCATGCCGTAAATGCGCTGCTGCCCCCAGGCCGGAGTCCAGGTGACCTCCTTAATGGCGGCCAGGGCCTTTTGCCGCAGATCGAGCTTATCCATGGAGATGAACCACTGGGGCGTGGCCCGGTACATGACCGGCTCCTTGCAGCGCCAGCAGTGGGGATAGCTGTGGCTGATCTGCTCCGTCTGCAACAGCGCGCCGCCAGCCTGCAGATCGGCAATAATGGCGCTGTTCACCGCCGGTACCTGTTCGCCGGCATATTTCCCGGCCTCAGCCGTGAAACGGCCCTCGTCATCCATGGGCGAGAGGATATCCAGGCCGTAGCGCAGGCCGGTTTGATAGTCGTCCGCACCGTGGCCGGGCGCGGTATGGACACAGCCGGTACCGGAATCATCGGTCACATAATCTGCCAGCACTAAAAGCGAATCGCGCTCCATAAAGGGGTGGCGGCAGTGTTTGCCCTCAAAAACCGTGGCCGGAAGCGTGGCAAGGATGCGCCAGTCCTTCTTTTCTTTCTTGTAGAAGGCCTGCATGCACTGCTCCACCAGCTTGGCGGCTATGATCAGCACCTCGCCATCCACGGCCACGGCGGCGTATTGAAAATCCGGATGCAGGGCAATGGCCAGGTTGGCGGGCAGGGTCCAGGGGGTGGTGGTCCAGATTACCACCGACACCTTGTGCCCGGCAAGCTCGGGGGCAAGCTCGGCCGGATCGCCCGTGAAGGGGAACTTCACATAGATGGAGGGCGAAGTATGGTCTGCATAGTCTACCTCGGCCTCGGCTAAGGCCGTGGTGCAGGTGGCGCACCAGTAGACCGGTTTTTTCGCCCGGATCACCGCGCCCGACAAAAGAAACTTGTTGAACTCACGGGCAATAGTGGCCTCGTAGCCGTAGTTCATGGTCTGGTAGGGGTTCTCCCAATCGCCCAAAACACCCAGGCGCTTGAACTGCTCCCGCTGGATCTTGATCCATTTTTCTGCGTAGCTGCGGCAGGCGGCCCGCTTGCTCAACAGGGGGATGCTGCGCTTTTTTTCGCCCAGCTCCAAGTCTACATTATGCTCGATGGGCAGGCCGTGGCAGTCCCAACCGGGAATATAGGGAGCGTTAAAGCCAAGCAAGCGGCGTGAGCGCAGAATAATGTCTTTCAACACCTTGTTGAAGGCCGTGCCCAGGTGGATGTTGCCGTTGGCATACGGAGGACCGTCGTGCAGCACGTAGAGCGGCTTTCCGGCCGCGTGGGCCTGGAGCTTGTCATAGAGCCGTGCCTTTTCCCAGCGTTTGAGCACCTGCGGCTCCCGCTGGGTAAGGTTGGCCTTCATCTTAAATTTGGTTTGCGGCAGATTGAGGGTTTCCCGGTAGTCCATAGTGTACAAGCGGTATAAAGAGGCCGGGCCGGTAGGCCGGATGAGTCCTGCGCCATGCTGCCGGGCCTGTGAAAAATATGAGGATTAAAAAGGCTTAAGCTGAAAAAAGTACCCAGAGAGTGTTGATAATGCAAGAAAGAAGAATGGCAAGGTCATGCTCCCTTCAGAAAGGCTGGGATGCTTTCGGCCTTCTTTTTTAGAAGAAGCACTGTGCACTCATCACTCATATTAAGGGATACATCAAAAGATGGCGCTAAGGGATACATCAAAAGATGGCGCCGGCTCCAATCAAGGGAGCCGGTGCCATAGTTGTGCTTTGATGTGAATTTGGAATCACTGTTTGGTAAAGGCTAGGCTGCCATCACTGCCGCGGTCAATAAGGATGTGATCCCCCTCCTCGAACCTACCCTCCAGAATTTCCAGGGCAAGCTGGTCTTCGATGTGACGCTGGATGGCCCGTTTGAGCGGGCGTGCGCCAAAGGCCGCGTCGTAGCCGGTATCGATGAGAAGCTGCTTCGCCTCCTTGGTGAGCGTGACCTTGATCTTGCGCTCAGCCAGCCTTTTGGTCATCCTGCGGGCCTGAATATCCACGATCTGGAGCAGATCATCCTTGCTCAGGCCGTGGAAGGTGATGATCTCATCCACCCGGTTCAGAAACTCCGGCTTGAAGTGGCGGCGCATGAGCTCATCCACCTGTTTGCGCATCTCTTCCGGATCGATCTGCGCCAGTTCCATAATCACATGACTGCCCAAATTTGAAGTCATGATCAGGATGGTGTTCTTGAAATCCACGGTGCGGCCCTTGCCGTCGGTCATGCGGCCATCGTCCAGCACCTGCAGGAGCACGTTGAACACATCCGGATGCGCCTTTTCAATTTCATCGAGCAAAATGACGGAATAGGGCCTGCGCCGCACCGCCTCGGTCAGCATGCCGCCCTCGTCATAACCGACATAGCCCGGAGGCGCACCGATCAGCCGGGCCACCGAATGCTTCTCCATGTACTCCGACATGTCGATGCGGATCATGGCCTGTTCGGAATCAAAGAGGAAATCCGCCAGGCTGCGGGCCAGTTCGGTTTTACCCACACCGGTAGGGCCAAGGAAAATGAAGCTGCCCAACGGCCGGTCCGGATCCTGCAAGCCGGCGCGGGCGCGGCGCACCGCATTGGCTACCGCCGTGATGGCCTCTTTCTGGCCGATCACCCGTCGGCCCAGCATCTTTTCCGCCTGGACCAATTTTTCCTTCTCGCCTTCCAGCAGTTTATCCACCGGAATGCCGGTCCACTTGGCCACCACTGCCGCGATATCCTCGGGCGATACTTCTTCCTTCAGCATCTGATCCTGCTCCTGGATCTCGCCTAAACGGGCATTGGCCGCCTCCAGTTCCTGCTGCAACTGCACGATGCGGCCGTAGCGGATCTCCGCCACCTTGCTCAACTCGCCTGCCCGCTCGGCCCGTTGCTCCTCCATGTGGGCCTGGTCGATCTTGGCCTTGATGTCGCGGATGGACTGGATAATGTCTTTTTCCAGCATCCACTGACCTTTCATGCCCTTGAGCGATTCATCCAGATTGGCCAACTCCTCCTTGACCCGCCCCAGCCGTTCCTGCGAGGCTGCGTCCTTTTCCTTGCGCAGGGCCTCCTGCTCGATCTCCAGAGTGACCCGCTTGCGTTCAAGCTGGTCGATTTCCGTGGGCATGGAATCGATCTCAATGCGCAGACGCGAGGCTGCCTCATCGATCAGGTCAATGGCCTTGTCCGGCAGGAAGCGGTCGGTGATGTAGCGGTTGGACAGGATGACCGCCGCCACCGTGGCTGCATCCTGAATGCGCACCCCGTGGTGCACCTCGTATTTCTCCTTGATGCCGCGCAGGATGGCGATGGTGTCCTCTTCGCTCGGCTCCTGCACCAGTACCGGCTGGAAGCGGCGCTCAAGGGCCGCATCCTTCTCGATATATTTACGGTACTCATCAAGCGTGGTCGCGCCCACGCAGTGCAGCTCACCCCGGGCCAGGGCAGGCTTAAGCATGTTGGAGGCATCCATGGAGCCTTCGGCCGCGCCCGCACCCACCAAGGTGTGGATTTCGTCAATAAAGAGGATCAGTTCATCCGAGCGGCTCTCCACTTCTTTCAGTACTGCCTTGAGCCGGTCTTCAAACTCGCCCCGATACTTGGCCCCTGCAACGAGTGCGCCCAGATCGAGCGTGATCACCTGCTTGTTGGTCAGCGAAGAGGGCACATCTCCGTTGATGATGCGCAGGGCCAGACCTTCGGCAATGGCGGTTTTGCCCACGCCGGGCTCGCCGATGAGCACCGGATTGTTCTTGGTGCGCCGGGAAAGCACCTGGATCACCCGGCGGATTTCCTCGTCTCTGCCGATAACCGGGTCGAGCTTGCCCAATCGGGCCACATCGGTGAGGTTGCGACCGTATTTTTCCAGGGCCTGGTATTTTTCTTCCGGGTAGGGATCGGTCACCCGCTGGTTGCCGCGCACCGTCATCAGGGCCTTGAGGAAATTCTCATTGCTGATGCCCAGGCGTTTGAGCGCAGCCGTCACCTTAAGGGAACTGTCCGCCAGAATGGTCATGAACAGGTGTTCCTGGCTGACGTACTCATCCTGCATATTGGCCGCAGTCTTGAAGGCCTGGTCTAAAAGGCTCCTGAACCTTGGCGAAGCATAGGTCTGGTTGGCGCCGGGTCCGCTTACCTTGGGCAGGGCCGCGACCAGCGCATTGACCTCGGCTAAGACCACGCTTGGGGTTTGGCCCATTTTCTGCAATACCGGCACCACCACCCCGCCGGGTTGCTCCAGAATGGCCTTAACCAGATGCTCGGGCTGCAACTCCTGGTTACTGTTGTTTTGCGCCAGGCTTTGGGCCGCCTGAATGGCCTCCTGCGACTTCAGGGTCAACTTGTCTAACTGCATGCTCTTTCTCCTCGAATTTTTCTAAAAATATAAGTTAAATTAGCCAGTTAAATTCAGAACAAACAATAAGGGCGATACAGCCTCCGTCAAGTCTTACAAAAAAGAAAGATTCCTGCAAAACAGCCATTTTACAGCACTGCGGCAGCAGGGCGGGCACTCAAAGGCATTGCAGGCTGCGCCACTATTAGGTAAATTTACTTGCTTAAACTGATTTTCTTACCCTTCCTCTGACAGCGGCATATTCCCATGCAGAAGATTGCAGTTACACTCCTTTGCCTTGTATTCCTCCTCGCCGCCCTGTCGCCGCAAGCAAGCCGCGCCGCAGTGGTGGATCGCAACGTCGTCATAGTCAACAACGACACTATCACCCTTTCCGAGGTCAATGAGCTGGCCAAGCCCTACTTTGACCAGGTGCGGGCCCAGGCGCCGGCGGAGCAGCAGGCCGAGGGCATGGCCCAGGCCCGGCGCATGGTGGTCGAGCGCCTTATTGACAAACGCCTGGTCGCGCAGGAAGCAGCCAAACGCAACCTCAGGGTGAGCGATGCCGAGTTGGACAGCTCCCTGCAGCAACTCCTGCTGAGCCGGAATGTCACCCCGGATGAATTCCAGGAAGAATTAAAAAATATCGGGTTGAGCGAAAAGCAGTACCGGGAAGAACTGCGCGATCAAATCCTGAGCACCAAGGTGATCAATGCGGTGGTGCGTTCAAAGGTGCTGATTCCTGAAGAAAAAATTCTGGAGCGCTACTACAGCAAGGCTGGTGCGGGCGGACAAGGCAGCTATAACCTGTTGCAGATCGGCGTGGCCTGGGGCCTGCAAAATAAAACCGGTAAGACCTTGACGAAGAAGCAGGCAAAGGAGAAAATAGAACAGATACGCAAACAGGCGCTTGCCGGCGCCGGCTTTGCCCAACTGGCCGCCGCGCATTCCGATTTGCCGTCGGCTGAGGAAGGCGGCGCGCTGGGTAATTTCCGTTTGCAGGATATGGCGGCCTCCATCCGCACTGCCGTGGAAACTCTGCAGTTAGAGGGTGTAAGCCCGGTGGTGGAACAGGAACCCAACTTCCTCATCTTTAAGCGGATCGCTTCCCCCACATCCACCCAGGGTGAAGAGGTGGAGCAAGTATCTGCAAGTCCGGATGCGGGGGAGCGCGAACGCATCCACCAGGAGCTTTTCCAGGAAGAGATGGAAAAACGGCTGCAGCAGTGGCTGCAGGAACTGCGCGGCAAGGCCTATATCAAAATACTATAAAATCCACGCAGGCATCCGGTGTGCAAACGTCGATAGCCCTGCGTAAGTGAGATACGATCCATGACGACAAGCCCTAGCGCAAACCACAGTGAGGCGGATGCGGACAACGCGGTCCTGGCGGCGGCAACAGGAGCCTTGCTGCAACGGGAGCGTGAGCAAAAGGGGTTGAACCTTGAAGAGGTGAGCGAGGCAACCCGGATTTCCCTGGTTAATCTGCAGGCCATAGAAGCGGCCGATTACGCCGCGCTGCCCGCCGACGCCTACACCCGCGGCTTTATCCGCATCTATGCAGAGTTCCTTGGCCTGCACGGCTCCGAGCTTAGCGACAGCTTTTTTAAAGAACGCGGCAGCCACTATACAGGCGGCCCGCGCGTGAGTTATCTGGACAGCGACTCACTGGCTTCCAAAAAATTCGCCGAATCAACCCGCCTCACGCCGGCAGTCAACGCCCTGTTCCTGCTGGCCGCCATTGTCCTTGCGGTCACCATCTTCTGTCTCTACACCGGCTGGAACCCCTTCTCCTACTTTGTCAACCAGGCGCGCAACATCCCGGCAAACAGTGCGCTTGTCTACCACCCGGCCCATCCTGAAACAAGTGTTGAGGCCACCACCAAGGCCATCAACCTGGAAGCGCGCTTCCTCAAGGATACGGAGGTGGTGCTGCAGCTTGACGACCATACCATCCTCAAGGAAACCTACGCCAAGGAGAGCAAGGCCAACTGGGAGGCAAACTCGATTATCCGCATTGAGTTCGCAGAACCCCACAGTGCCGAGCTGCGGGTCAATGGGCAGCCGCTCGGCTTCCCCTCGCGGAGCAACGGTCAATACAAGCTCAGCCTCAGGGCCACGCCATCCCCATCATGACCCCATCCAACGGCGATGGCCTGATTCTGCGCATCGCTCCTCACGGTGAAAGCGATAAGCTGGTCACTTGGTATAGCGCCCAAACAGGAAGAATAACCGCCATTGCCAAGGGCGCGCAAAAGAGCAAGCGGCGTTTTAGTAACAAACTGGAGCCTTTCTCCCAACTCCACCTCTACTATCGCGCCCCGCGCCGCACATCCGGCCTGTATTTTCTGGAAGATGCCGACCTTATCCAGGCCAATCTGCAGGTGCGGCAGCAATATGCCAGATACCTGGCCGCCAGTTGCATTGCTGAACTGACCCTGCGCTTCACCAGGGAACTGGATGCAGACCACCGCCTCTACTCTCTGCTTATCTGGGCTGTGAGTGAAATCAGCCGTAATGAACGCTTTTTCAAATATCCGCTCTTCTTCCATCTCAAGTTACTGCAACTCGCAGGATACATGCCGGATTTCAGCATCTGCCACGCCTGCGGCAGCCCCCTTACCGCTGCCGGCACCTTTTGCCTGCCGCAACCCGGCCCCGGGGGAGCAATCCTGCGCTGCCATGCCTGCCGTTTTGAAAGAAGTACACCAGAGCAGAGCCTGACCCTGCAGACCATGCGCATGCTGCACCATGCCCAGCAGGCCGGCCTGAACACCCTGCGCAAGTTGCAGCCGCAGCAGTATTCGATCCTCGAAGGGCTGCACTTTCTCCACCTCTACTCGCAACAGTTGCTGCAGACCGACCTGCACGCTTGGCGCATCTTGCGTCAGCAACTTGTTTCTTCGCCCCAGGGCATGAAGAAAACAACCACTCCCCATGTCTGATCCTCTTGCACCTGGTTGCCGCCCTATTCGTTTCTTGACAGCACTCTGAAAGTGATCTAAGCAATGCGTTGCCCCAGAGTACGGCAAGCACCTAGGTCATCAATCGTTACGCAAGCGCATTGTGCTCAATGCGCCGTTTTTTGTTGCATCTGACCAGCAGCTTCCCAGCTCAGTCCAGATAGAACTTCACCTCGGATACAACAGCCCTTCCATGAATCGTTCCGGCCTTCTCATAACTATCCTGATGGCATGCCTTGCAGCACTGCTGTGGAAAGTGGTCAATACTCCCAATATGGAGCCACCCTGGCCGGAGAAGATTCAGGGTTTTTCCTTTTCACCCTACCGGGGCGAGCAAACACCCATCAAGCACCTGTTGCCCTCGACCGAGGAGATCGATGCCGATCTGGCCCTGCTCCAGGGCAAGACCCATGCCGTGCGCACCTACAGCATGGAAGGCACGCTGGCGGAAATTCCGCGCCTGGCGGCAGCACGCCGGATGAATGTGGCTCTGGGCGCATGGATCGACAAGGACAAGGCCACCAACGATAAACAGATCAACAAACTCATTGAGGTCTACCAGCAGTACCACAAAAATATAGTCCGAGTCATTGTCAGCAACGAGGCCCTGCTCCGCAAAGATATTACCGTCGATGAGGCCATCACCTACCTTAAGCGAGTCAAGGCAAAAGTCTGGGCCCCGGTGAGCTTGGCCGAACCCTGGCATATCTGGCTGCAGTACCCGCAACTGGCCAAGCATGTCGATTATATCACCATCCACCTCCTGCCCTACTGGGAAGGGGTGCCGCACGACAAGGCCGTGCAGTACTGTGTTGATCGCTACGAGGACATCCGCCGGGCTTTCCCGGACAAGGAGATTGTCATCGGCGAGGTTGGCTGGCCGAGTTCCGGCCGGATCCGCCAGGGAGCAGTCGCCTCAGCGGCCAATGAAGCCACCTTTTTGCGCCGTTTTCTCGATGTGGCCGAGGATAATAAATACACCTACTATATTATGGAGGCCTTTGACCAGCGCTGGAAGGGGCTGGAACTGGAAGGTGCGGCCGGCGCATACTGGGGCGTGTACGACGACAAACGCCAGCCCAAGTTCGAATTCACCCAGCCGGTGCAGCGCATTCCTGAATGGCGGGCTTTGGCGGCCATCAGTATCGGCCTTTCTCTGCTGCTCTTGCTCTTCCTGTTCCGCGACAGCAGGGGCCTGCTCGACCGGGGCCGCGGCTTTTTAGCCCTAGTCGCCTATACCATCGCCACCTTTGCGGTCTGGCTGATTTACGATTTCCAGCGCCAGTACCTCACCACTTCTACGCTCATCGTGGGTATTTTACTGATGATCGCCGCCGCCGGGGCCATCTTGGTCATCTTGGCCGAAGCGCATGAGTGGGCCGAGGCCCTGTGGATCAACAAGTGGAAGCGTCTGCCCGCACCTGAGCAAAAGAGTGTGCCGGACGAAGAACTGCCCTTTGTCTCCGTACATGTGCCCTGCTACAATGAACCGCCGGACATGATGATCCAAACCCTCAAGGCCTTGAGTGAACTGGATTATCCGCACTTCGAGGTGCTGGTCATTGACAACAACACCAAGGATGAGGCGGTCTGGCGGCCGGTGGAGGCCTACTGCAAGGAGCTGGGGCCCAGGTTCCGCTTCTTCCACGTGAGCCCGCTTGCAGGCTTCAAGGCCGGTGCGCTGAACTATACCCTGCGCCATACCGCCGCCGAGGCCGAGGTGGTTGCGGTGATCGACAGCGACTACATGGTCTCACCCAACTGGCTGCGCTTTCTCACGCCGCAGTTCAGCGAGGAGAACATGGCCATAGTCCAGGCCCCGCAGGATTACCGCGACGGCCATGAAAACGCCTTTAAGGCCATGTGTCTGGCCGAATACCGGGGCTTTTTCCAGATCGGCATGGTCACCCGCAACGAGCGCAACGCCATTATCCAGCACGGCACCATGACCATGGTGCGCCGCCGGGTGCTGGAAGAAGTGGGCGGCTGGTCGGAGTGGTGCATCACCGAGGATGCGGAACTGGGCCTGCGCATCTTCGAGCGCGGCTACGATGCCAGCTATCTCCCCTACACTATGGGCCAGGGGCTGATGCCCGACACCTTCCTTGACTACAAGAAGCAGCGCTTCCGTTGGGCCTATGGCTCAGTGCTGATCCTGCGTCACCACCTCATGCAGATGTTGGGTCTGAAGGCAAGCAAGCTCACCAGCGGCCAGCGCTATCATTTCCTGGCGGGCTGGCTGCCCTGGTTTGCCGACGGGGTCAACATGCTCTTCAATATCCTGGCCATTGGCTGGTCGGTCGGCATGGTGCTCTTTCCAGACTATGTCGCGCCGCCGCACATCATCCTGGCCTGTTTGCCGGTTTCGCTCTTCTTCTTCAAGAGCGCGAAGATGATCTTTTTGTACCGCAACCGGGTCATTGCCTCCTGGCGGCAGAGCCTGATGGCTGGACTGGCGGGGCTTGCCCTTTCCCACACCATTGCCCGGGCCATGCTTACCGGTTTTGTCACCAGGGGCATCGGCTTTTTCCGCACCCCGAAAAAGGCGCAGGCCAACGCCGTGTTCAAGGCCCTGACCGATGCGCGCGAAGAGCTGCTTTTTGCCATTGCGCTGCTACTGGCCATCTTTGCTCTGATGCAGCGCTTTGATGCGGATATGCTGGATGTACGGGTGTGGGCCGGAATGCTGGCGGTGCAATCCATCCCCTATTTGTCGGCAGTGGTGGTCTCACTGATCAGCGGCATGCCGCGCCTGCCGGCCAAGCTTGTAGGCGTGATGCTGCCGCTGCAGGGGCTGAAATAAGTTACTGCCCCCGAATCAGTTCCAGCAACTCCTCCACGCCGATACGGGCGCTGACATCCGTGCCCTCAAGCAGGGAATTGGCAAGATCGCGCTTTTCCTGATGCAAACGCACGATCTTCTCTTCGATGGTGTTGGCGGTAACCAGCCGGTAAACCGTGACCGGCCGTTTCTGGCCGATGCGGTGGGCCCGGTCTGCGGCCTGGTCTTCCACGGCCGGGTTCCACCAGGGATCCATGTGGATGACGTAATCCGCAGCCGTCAGGTTTAGTCCCAAGCCGCCTGCCTTGAGGCTGATGAGAAACAGGGCCGCCTCGCCTGACTGGAAGGCCTCCACCTGGTTGCGGCGCTGGGCCGCGGCGGTTGAACCATCCAGATAGCAGTAGCCGATCTTCTTCTCATCGAGATGCCGGCGCAAGAGCCCGAGATGTCCGGTAAACTGGCTGAAGATAAGGGCCTTGTGGCCGCCGCCCAACAGCTCATCCAAAAGTTCCGAAAAGGCCTGCTCCTTACTTGAGGCAATCTCGGTGCCACTCTCCACCAGTTTAGGGTTGCAGCAGGCCCGCCGCAACCGCATGATCTCCGCCAGTATGCGGATCTGGCGCACTGCCTGATCCTTGCCGCTTTCGATATTTTCCAATGCCTGCCGGCGCAGGGCCTCATAAAAATGCTGCTCTTCCCGGCTCAGTTCCACCCGCAAGGTCACCTCGGTACGCGGCGGCAATTCATCCAGCACCTCGGCCTTGATGCGCCTGAGCATGAAGGGCCGAATCAGCTTTTTAAGCATCTTGCGCGCCCCCCTGTCCCGGTACTTTTCGATGGGAATGCCGAAGCGGCGGTTAAACTGCTTAAAGCTGCCTAAAAGGCCGGGGTTAATAAAGGCAAAGAGGTTCCACAACTCGCCTAGGTGGTTTTCAATGGGCGTGCCCGTGGTAATGAGGCGGAAAGCGCCCTTCAGCTGCATGGCAGCTTGGGAGCGCTTGGTGGCCGCGTTTTTGATGGCCTGCGCCTCGTCTAGAACAATGGTTTGCCAGTCTATACCTGCCAAAAGCTTTTTCTCCTGCTGCAGGAGGGTATAGCTGCAGATGAGCACATCATGGGGCTGAAAGCTGAGTTCGCTCTGGCCGCGGGGTAAACCCGAGAGCAGGTGGATGTTCAGGGTCGGGGCAAAACGGCAGATCTCCGCCTGCCAGTTCATGCACACCGAGGTGGGTGCAACCACAAGCGATGGCCCGCCCTTGGCGCGGGAGAGGATCAGGGCCAGGGACTGCAGGGTTTTACCAAGCCCCATGTCGTCGGCCAGACAGGCACCAAAACCCAGTGCCGCCATACGGCTCATCCAGACAAAACCCTCTTTCTGATAGTCGCGCAGTTCCGCTTTCAGGGCCGCAGGCACCTTGAACTGCCGGTCTTGCAGGGTTTCAATTGCCTGCTGCCTTTGTCGCCACAGGGCTTCGGCCTCGGTATTGGCCTCACGGCTGAGATCATCTAAAGCCATGGCCGCCAGGGCATGCACCCGAATATCCTGCCTACCGGCCCCGTCCATGGAGCCATAGTAGAGCAGTTCATCCAGGCGGTTGCGGAACTCCTGGGTCAGGGCCAAAAATTGCCCATCACCGAGTGGAATAAAACGGCTTTTTGATTGCCGCGCCTTTTCCAGAAGAAATTTCAGTTCCACCACTTCGCTTTCATCGACCTGCACATTACCCGAGAGCGCAAACCAGTCCTGCTGGGCGGTGCGGATATTCAAGTTGAGCCGGCCCGTGCCTGCCTGGCCGCGAATGGAGAGTTTTTCACCCTCCGGCCACTCCAGCACCACCTGGTTGCGGATGGCGTCCAGTTCCAAGAGAACCTGCAAGCAGGCATCCGGTTCCTGCAGGTGCCATTCGCGGCGTTGGCCCACCTCAAAATCAGTGGCCAAATCGAGCATGGGGCAGCTTTCCTCCACCTCGTGCGCCCTGGTCTCCTCCTCTTTGAGATTACGCCGGGCCTTGAGCCGTTTGCCGCCGATTTCCGCAATGAGATTGGCTGCGCCGATGCCGGGTTTGAGATAGGGTCCATTCGGGCTGAAGGGCCGCACAAAGAGTTCTATGCGGAAGCCGCTGCCAAAGGGGATGATGTGGATATGGGGCGTCGAATCGCCCTGCACCTCTTCCAGCGCCTCGTCGCCCGCAGGCATGTCAATGGCCGAGTGCACGGTCATGAAGGATGCCAGGCGGCCAATGGTGCTCAGCACCTCTGCACTGGCCGAAAGCGGCACCTGCAGACCGCGCGGCCCGGTGATGGCCGCCACTCGCCGGTGCTCCTCAC
Source organism: bacterium (assembly GCA_030538155.1). Lineage (GTDB taxonomy): Bacteria > Desulfobacterota > Desulfobulbia > Desulfobulbales > Desulfobulbaceae > Desulfobulbus. The sequence goes on along the minus strand of JAUNUN010000007.1, from coordinate 5,816 downwards.
GGATGCGCACCACCTTGAAACGGGTTGCGGTTTCCGGCCAAACCGAAACCGAGGCCTCGCCCAGGGGATGGGTAAAGTGGAGAAAAAGGGAATCGCCCCGGCGCTCCACCATGAGTTCCGGCTCTGCCGCGATAATTTCAACCGGGGTTTTGGGAGATTGCTGCAGAAAAACCAGGGGATGGCCGATCAGGGCCGGCAGGGCCTGTTCCGGATCAAAGGCAAAGCTCTCAGCCGCAGCACCTTTAGTAGCTGATGCGGACGGCACAGAGGGTCTGCGCACCAGGGCGGCGCGCAACTGCTGATCCTGCCGGGTAAAGTAGGGCTGATTCCCTGCTGCCAAACGAGCCGGGGAAATAGTCCGACCCGCACTCCAGCGGCCCTGGGCATTGCGGCGCTGCTCCTTGGCCATGAGAGAGAGCTCGCCATTCGCATAGCTGACAAACCAGCTCAAACGCCTCCCTGGGTCGGGCTGGTGCACCGCATGCACCGCCTCAATCAGCTCCGTCAAACTATGCTGCCAATCCGCCGCCGGTTTGAACAGGTTGCACAGATCCGGACCGGACTCTGCAAGCGGGCAAGCCTGTGTCTGCCTGCTGAGGTGGGCCGAGTCAAGGGCAGTCAAGAGCGCTGCCGCCTCCCGTGCTACCCAGCAGTAGCCCTGATCTGCCGCGCGATGCTGCAGGCGTTCCAGACGGCCCAGAAACTCGGGCGCAATCTCCACCCCCAACCAGTAAAAAATAATCAGACTCAGCACCAGGGAGCACTGGTTCTCCTCCACTGCCAGGGCGGAACTTAAGACCAGGAGTTCAGGTTTTTCGCCCAGAAGATGCGCAACATAGGCGGCCAGGCAGCGGAGCGGCAGCGTTTCAGGCGCATCTTCCCGGGAACGGGCCAGCATAAGCACAAGCATCTCTTGGGCTGCGCGCAGCCCCACTTCATCGGCCATGCGTAACTGACTGACCACGCAGAAAAAACCGGGCAGGCCAATGAGGGTCGGCTCAGGCGTATCGAGCAGGCGGCCAAGGAGATCCAGATCCTCTTTAAAAAGCGCATGCGCTTCTTCCGTCTTCCCCCTGAAAAACGCCACCGTGCCCCGCAGGCCGGTGCCGGAGAAGATTGCCTCGCTGTCTTCTATCAGCTTTTCCAGGGCTGCGATTTCGCCCCGGATGATGTGCAGATTGGCTAAAAGCCTGAGAAAGGGAACCTGTTCTTCCGGGTCTATGCGGCGGGGGGTCTCATCCTGTAAATAGCTTTGGATGGCCGGAACATGGGTCAGGCGGGCACTGCCCGATTGGATGACGTGATCCAGGAGAAAAAATTGCAGAAAGACCGGCATGGCGGCAAACCAGGCCGGGTCAAAGGCGTAGGTGAGGATGCGGGCCGCCGGCAGCATGCCGGTGAAGAGTTGGCGGCATTCTACATGCTGCAAAAATTTGAGCGCCTCTTCCACCACCTCGCTGTTCTGGCTGTACACTCCGATGCGGAATTGGCGCAAGGCCCGCCAGCAACGCACCTGCCAGCGTCCGTGCTGGTACTCCATGGGCGTGCTCTGCTCGACAAAGGCCACCAGTCGGGTAAAGCGTTTTTCCTTGATGCTCTCCCGCACCAGCAGCTCCGCCAACACCGGCGGGCATTGATTCTGGCTGGAGAGCAAGCCCTCTTGGCGCAGGTGACTGATCATCACCTGTACTTCATCATAGCGCGGGCGACGTTCGCCCAAAAGATAATGATCCAGCGAGAGAAAGGCCCTGCAGAGGAAACTCGTGGATACGGGCTCATACAAAACCGCTGCCAGTTGCAGCAGGAGATAGGCCTCTTCGGAAAGGGATCCGGCTTGGGCCAGAAGATCATGCTCAGGGCTTTTGTCTATCGCCATCCCTTCCTTGGATACAGGTTAAGTGAGAAAAACCGCCAAGGGTCATGAACCCTCGGCGGTTTTCAGGATTGCTGTATGGAGCCGGCAGCATGGCCCCAAGGGCCTTGTAGCCGGCGCTATCTCATAGCCGCTGAGGTTGCGCCTCACTTGAGGATGTCCGGATTGATCCAGACCTTGCTTTGGGCCTGCAAGCGGGCTACCCACCGGCTGAACAACTGGTTGCGCTGGGCCTGCAGAATCTGCGCCTTCAGGGAATCGCGTACCGCCTCTTCGGTGGTATCTTCGCCCTGGCGTACTCCGGTAATCTGGTAGACAACCAGGTCTTCCCCAATATTGATCGGTGCATTGGGAAGCTTGCTTTTGCCAAGCTGGTTGAAGGCCTCCTGCAGCATCAGCGCGGGCGCTTCTGCGCCGGTATCGCTGCGCTTGATATATGCGCTTGCTTTAACCGCTACCGCCTCGGGCCACTTGTCGTTCTCCTGAAGCGCTTTTAAGGCCCCGTCAGCCGCTTGGCGCATCAGCTCAATTCCCTTTTCCCTAGAATAGTCCGCCAACACCTGACTGCGAATCTGTTCGAGTGCCGGAATTTCCGGTATTTTCACATCATCTGCAAAGAGGATCGCGTACCCCTTTGCCCCCTCGATAATCGAGCTCAGCTCTCCCTTGCCCAAGGCAAAGGCGGCCTTGGCAATGACGCCGTCCTGTAAAAGCGCCATGTCTTTCGGTATGGCCTTTTCGCTGAGATAGTCGCTCTTTTGCAACTGCTGCCCGGCGCTTTCGCTGTACTTGGCCAGACTGCCCGCCCGCATTACTCCCTCGTAGGCGGCAGAGACCTTTTTAAAACTCAGGGCCCGTGTCTTTTGCTGCGCGAGGATCTCTGTGATCTCTTCCTTTTTCTCCCCAAAGGAAACCTTGCTCTCCGGTTTCACACTTTCAACCTTGATGAGGTGAAAGCCAAAGGGGCTTTCCACCACCTCGCTGGTCGCGCCGCTTGCCAGGTTAAAGGCCGCCTCCTCAAATTGCGGCACCATCTGCCCACGGGTAATAAAGCCAAGATCTCCGCCCTTGCCCTTGCCGGCAGGGTCTTCTGTAAGCGAATCGGCCACTTCATTGAAAGCACTACCGCCACGGAGCATGGTCAGGGCCTGTTCTGCTGCTTCTTTCTTGGCCGCTTTCGCTTCAGCGCTTGCCCCCTGATCAAGCCGGAAAAGAATATGACGCACATGCCGCTGTTCCGGAGTCTGCCAGCGGGCTGCATGCTCATTGAAATAGGCCCGCATCTCTTCTTCGCTTACCTGCACATCCTCCATCTCGCCGCTGAATGGGAAAAAAAGATAGGCAAAGCTGTACAGGGCCGCGGGCCGGTATTGTTCTTTATTCTCATCATACCAGGAGGCAAGTTGTGCTTCCTCCACCTGCACCTTTTCCTGAAACTCTTCCCTGGAAAAGATGGCATAATTCAACTGCATCTCCAGGCCGGCATAGTCCAGCCACTGTCTGATTTCCTGGTCTGAAACCTGGGCAAAACCGGCAATGGCGTCCAGGGCCCGATCCGCCAGAAGATCGTTGCGGATGCCTTCTTCAAAAGCGGTTTCAGACAACCTGTTCTGAGCCAGCACCGCCTGGTATGCGGCCAGATCAAAGGCGCCGTTATTTTGGAAGGCAGGAATGGCCGCGATGGAGCGCTGCACTTCCTGATCACTGATCATGAGGCCAAGCCGGCCGGCACCCTTGCGCACCAGCTCCCGCTGTACCAACTGGTTGATGGCCTGCTGCCTGATTCCCATGGTATTAAGTAGCTCTTCCGGCACTTGGCCGCCAAACTGCTGTTTGTAGGATTCGAGCAACCTGTCATAGGTGCGACTGAACTCTATGCCGGTGATTTCCGTGCCATCCACCACAGCCACGGCACTGGCGTTTGAATTCAGATTGGAGCCGACTCCCCAGAAAATAAAAACAACTGCAATAATGACGACAACTGCCTGGATAAGCGGTGATTGGGCGTTTTTTCGCAGTACTCTGAGCATAGTGGTTTCAACCCTCTTGACTATGGCGAAAGGATGGTCGGAAAAATCGGCAAAGGCGTATTATGGGCCATTTACTGCCAAGTTACCAGCGAAAAATGCAGACACTGACCCTTGCCGGGCTGCCCGACAAAAAAACCTGTGCATACGCTTGACAAAGTATGTGGCGTATAGTAGAGAATCATTCAATTTTCCTATTTATCTTTGATACCAACATCAAACCTTGGCCTGGAGGATGACATGGCAACTATTGAACACAAAGGAAAAAGCTACGAGGTCGATGAGGACGGTTTCCTGCTCAAAGGCGCAGAGGACTGGGATGAGAACTGGGTTGACTACGTAAAGGGTGTTGAAGGTATTGCTGAGATCACCGACGAACACCAGAAAGTTATCGACGCCCTGCAGGAGTATTACAAGAAGAACGGTATTGCTCCGATGGTACGTATCCTCTCCAAGACCACCGGCTTCCCGCTGAAGCGCATCTACGAGCTGTTCCCGTCCGGACCTGGCAAGGGAGCCTGTAAGATGGCTGGTCTGCCCAAACCGACCGGTTGCGTCTGATTCCTGTCTGTTCGACTCGAGCATAAAAAAAGCTGCCTGTTTTCAGGCAGCTTTTTTTATGCTCTTTGCTTCTTGTAGTTTATATCTTATTCCAATGCCGGATCGAAGAAACCGACGCAAATAGGGCTCTGATATAAAAGCAAAATTACAGCTTATTTGACCTTGTTGGCTCTCTGTATGCAGTCCTCACACGCTCCGTCTGCGAGTCTTGCTCTCCTTTCACCGTTCCAGGTTCCGGCCCGCTAACAGCACCAATCCCACAGACCCGCCTAAAAGCATTCGACCATTAAAAAGCCATTTCGCGAAAATGGGCATGAAACAAGGTTAAATCATAGCCGCATTCCCCGCACAGAAAGGCCATCTCACCGGCCGTATCGCTGTTCTGCTCCACCGGAGTAAATGAACCATCCGTATTCTGCATATAGGTGGTGGTTACCATCACGCTTTCCAACTGCTCCACAAAATGCCCGCTGTTGCCGCAACGTGGACACCTGATCTTACCCAGAGGTTCTCGCAGCGGTAATTGAATTCTATGTGCCTGCCGTTTTTTTCTCTTTCCCAGGGTATTCATTATGCCACCTTCAGCGTCTAGCCTGTGCGGCATGGCCGCCGCATACTTGCCTGTCTTTTGATTTTTTCAGTATACCGTAGGCCGTATCTGAAAATCCAGCTCCAAAAATGTACAGAGTAGAGTGGCCGACTTTCCCACCTCCAAGGATTCCAAGGCTCAGACGCCCTAATAGAGCCTCCACAGGTGGCCAAGCAGTCCTATTTCTCTGAGCCCCTCTATCACTTCAATAAAGCCGACAATCCAGATAAACCACAGGGCATTATACATATGCCGTCTATATACTTTGGGATTTACCGGATATTGAGCCGGTTCTTCCAATAATGAGAGTCTTGGGAAAAAAGCAGGAACTCTCCTCTTATATGCGACAAAGGAAGCACCAAAAAACTCTGAACGTAACCAATCACGGGGTGTATTTTTTCCTCACGCTGTTGGTGAGTATTTGCTATACCATGTTGACATGGAAAGCACAGTATCTGCAGACAGCACCAGAATTGGCCCTCTTAGCCAGAGCAAATGGCTGCAATTTGCTTGCTATTGACCATAGACCCCGCAGGGCCATCAAATGGTGTTTTTCTCTGCGCTGAGCAGATCAGCAGAACATCCGGGAACCAGTGCCATGGCTCAACCGCAAAAGACCCAAGATAAGCCCCTGGAATTCCAGCTCAGTGATACTGCGTTGGTTCAGCTGCCTGCTGCGGCGCTGCGTGTGCTCATCCGTACACTGCTGGAGCGAGTTAAGCGCTTGAACCAGCCCCTAGCGCCCCTTACCTCTTCCCTTCTCCCC
>JAUNUN010000062.1 GCA_030538155.1 bacterium | reverse complement strand
CGGCAACCCAAGCGGCAACCGGCGCAGCACAGTTCGGGCCGGCTTGGCTTCTTTCCCGCTAACCTGCACAATGCACAACGGAGATCCCATGAAAAATAAAAAACTGCTGACCCAACTGCGAAAAATCATCGCCCTTGATACGCAGATCGAAGAGATTCTGCTTTCAGAGCGGCCGCTTGAGGAAAAAAGATTGCTGCTGCGCAGCTATCTGGCCGACCTGCTCTTACCCGAGCACGACCGTGGTCGGAATCTGGCCCCTCTGGAATGGATCACCTGCCAGGACGCCAGATGGGTGTTCCGCAATATCCTCAACCCGCGCAACGAGGAACTGGCCGGATTTTCCATGCTGGCCTATATCAACAATCTCTTGCATGCTCCGAGCGCAAGCGACCCGCCGCCCAAGGCCGATTTCCTCGCCGAACTGACCCACCTCTTCCGGGGCATCCAAGGACAGGCCAAGATCTATACTGAAAAGCCACCGGCCTTTCTGCAGCACACGGGCCGTACTGCTGCTCGTTTGCGTTCCGCCGATCTCTCGCGTATGGCCCGTAAAGTACACGTCGACACCCGGCGCTATGCCTGCGGCATGGATGCAGACCTGGTGCGTCGGCACAGCGGCAACAAACAGCGCCTGCTTAAGGTTTTCGGCATTACGGATCTGGAGTGGAACGACTGGCGCTGGCATACGGCAAACATCATTCGCAGCGCCTCACGGCTCAGTGAACTGATCACCCTGTCGGATGAGGAGTTCAGTGCCATTGAAGAGGCCCAGAAAAAGCGCGTGCCCTTTGGCATTACCCCTTACTACGTATCCCTTATGGATGCGGACAATACCGCCACTTGGGATCGGGCCATCCGGGCCCAAGTCTTGCCGCCCGGCCAGTATGTGGAGCGGATGGCGGCCCTGCGCGATGACCCGGGCTGCTCCCAGGACTTCATGGCCGAAAGCGACACTTCGCCCATTGACGGCATCACCCGGCGCTATCCGCAGATTGTCATCCTCAAACCAACCCTCACCTGTCCACAGATCTGCGTCTACTGTCAGCGCAACTGGCAGATTCAGGATAATCCTGCCGAGAGCGCGGCAGCGGGCGGGCCGGGGGGGCGGAAGCTTGAGCAGGCGCTTGATTGGATTGCCAAGACCAAAGAGATCAGCGAGGTGCTGATCACCGGCGGCGACCCCTTGCTGCTCTCGGATGAGCGGCTGGAGATGATCCTGGCCCGACTGGCCCAGATGGAGCATGTGCTGCGCATCCGCATCGGCACACGCACTTTGGTTACCTTGCCGCAGCGTATTACCGAGTCACTGGTGCGCACCATTACCCGCTTCCATCAACCGGGCCGCAGGGAGATCGTGATGGTCACCCATTTCGAGCACCTGGCCGAGATAACGCCTGAGGCTATGCAGGCAGTGCAGCGTTTCCGCCTCTTTGGGGTCTCGGTCTACAACCAGCTGGTGTTCACCTATTACAACTCGCGTCGCTTCGAGACTGCGGCCCTGCGTCAGCAACTGCGCCTGATCGGCGTCACCCCCTACTATACCTTCAACACCAAGGGCAAGGAGGAAACCGATCTCTACCGGGTGCCGATTGCCAGGCTCCTGCAGGAACAGCAGGAGGAGGCGCGTCTCTTTCCGGGCATGGTGCGCACCGACGAGATTGTCTTCAACGTGCCCCGGCTGGGCAAGAACTACCTGCGTGCGGGCCAGAATCGGGACGTTGTCACCATCCTGCCGGATGGTCGGCGCGTGTACGAGTTCCATCCCTGGGAGAAACAGCTTGCCCTGATGGACACCTATGTCTACACGGATGTGTCGATCTACAGCTACCTGCGGCGGCTCAAGGCCGATGGCGAACAACTGCGCGATTACAGCACGATATGGTACTATTATTGAGCGGATTGACCCCTTCGGGAACAGAAGGGCCGGTGCCTCTATTCTTCATGATTGCTGAGGATCGGCTGCGCAGGATCAGGAAGTTGATGCGCCCTGACAAGAAAAAACGCGCCTAAAAGAAAGAGCGGCAGCAGGCTGAGCACGCCCCAGCGGCTGTCGCCTGTGATCTGGCCGGTCAGCCCGAGGAGAAAGGGGCCAAAGATGGCGGCGAACTTGCCGAATATGTTGTAGATACCGAAAAACTGCGCGCTTTTTTCCTTGGGGATGAGCCGGCTGTAATAGCTGCGGCTGAGGGCCTGAATGCCACCCATGGATGAGGCCACCAAAAGGGCAATGAGCCAGAAGCAGGCGGTTTTCAGGCCTGCATGGCTGATGGCCGGCAGCAGGAAGCCGAGCAGGGTGATGCAGCCGTAGATGCCGATGCCTGCCAGCAGCAGGTTAAGGCTGGTGAAGCGACCGGCCAGGTGCGCGTAGGCAAGGGTACAGGGGAAAGCCACGATCTGGATCACCAGCAGCACCACAATCAGGGTGGCGGAGCTGAAGCCCAAATCGCGGCCATAGACGCCGGCCATGCTGATGATGGTATCCACTCCGTCGATGTAAAAGAAATAGGCCAAGAGAAAGAGAAAGACCTTGGGATGCTGCCGCGCCTCCACCAGCATGGCGCTGACTCTGCGCAGGCTGTCGCGGATTGGGGCCGCGCTTTTGGGCTGGGCGTGGCGCTGCTGCAAGTGCCGCATGGCGGGAATGGAGAAAAGGCACCACCACAAAGCTACCAGAAGAAAGGAGATTTTGACCGCCTGCGTCGGTAGGCCCCGGCTCAGATCACCGGAACTGACTAAAAGGGCAAGAATGGCAAGAAAGGGAATCACCGATCCAATATAGCCCCAGGCATAGCCTTGCGCGGAAAGGCTGTCCATGCGGCTGGAGCTGGTGACATCCACCAGAAAGGCATCGTAGAAAATATTTGCCCCGGCCCAGCCCAAACGGGCGCAGAGAAACAAAACAAGTGTCAGCAGCCATTGCCCCTGGCCAGGTATGGTTAAAGCGAGGGTGGCGCAGAGGCCCAGGAGCAGGAAGACGGCAAAATAGAATTTTTTGCGGCCCGGATAATCGGCCAATGCGCCCAAAAGGGGGGCAAGCAGGGCCAGCACCAGGGAAGAGGCGCCGTTGGTATAGGCCCAATAGGCAGTGGAGGTGGCCGCAGGGAGACTTGCTGTAGCCAAGTCCTTGAAATACAGCGGCATGAGGGCCGTCACCACTACCAGCACAAAGGCGGAGTTGCCCACATCGTAGAGGGCCCAGCTCCACTCTTCTCTGGTTAAGGAGCGAAAAGGCGACATAAATTTTTTTTCCTTGCTTCACAATGGCTTAGCCGGCGAAAATAGCTTGAGATAAATAGCCGGAGAACGGTGGCGCTGTCAAGCAAGGCCGGCATGCAATGAGCAATGCCTTGTGCCACGCCATTTGTTTTAAACGATATGCGACGCAGACTATAAAACCCGAAACCGACACAGTTTGAAGGATAGAGTTCATGCAAAGATTTGTACTGCCCTTTTTGGTCGTAACCCTGTTCAGCCTTTCCGCCTGTGGCGGAACCACTGCTCTTCCCAACTACAGCGGGCCGCAATATCCGGAAACCGCCCAGGTGGATGTCCTCTTTCAGGCCGGCCAGGCAGAGCCTTCCTGCCGGGTCTTCGCCGAACTTTTCGCCTTTTTCCCGGCAGATGTTTCCGCCCAAACCATTCAAGCGGTGCTGATGGATGAGGCCAAAGTCCGGGGCGCGCATATGCTGCTGATCGGTCAAAGCCGCGAGAGTGGAAAGGATGAAGGCATGTATCTCATGTACCTGGGGCCGCCGCGTGAATATGCCATGGACCGGGGCTGGGATGACTGGAGAGCCGGCTACGATATCTGGAAGAAACAGTTGGGCTGGATTGGCCTGGGCCATGGCGAGTGGGGCCGGGAAGACGTGGTCTACCCGGTGCCGCTGGCAGTGCAGGCGGCCATGCTCCGCTGTCGTTAGGCGAGGGCGGCTGAACCGCTGCTTGCGCACTATTTTTGTAAACTATGGCCCACATGTCTGGGCCTGTCATACATATTGAGGATGTGGAGGATGAAATGCTGACCCTTTCCTTTGTCGCCTCTGTGGGCGACTTTGTTACCCGTACCAAGGTGGTGGAGCAGATTAAGGAGGTCGAAGCTGCGGGTCTGTTCACCAACCCCTGGTTTCTGGTTCCTTTTATCGCCCTGGTCGGCTACATGATGTACAAACAGGCCTGGAAGGATATCGCCATTCTGGTTATTTTCATGGGTACCTGGTATGCCTCGGGCACGGAATACATGCAGACCCTAGTGGTGGGCGATGAACTGCAGATCAGCAAGGTCTTGCCCGTAGTTTTTGGCGGCGCGGTTGCTTTGGGCTTGGTGGTGTATCTGCTCATCAGCCGCGATTGACTGCTCCCCTGATCAGGACAGGCGCTTTTGCTCATTTTGCCCATAGCCTGCTGCCATGGCAGGGCGTTGAGCAGAACAAGGAGGTGCCATGCAGTACCGTAGCACTGTATTTGTGGTTACAGAGGAACAGGCCTGCCCGGTCTACAGTCTGGGCGACGAGTTCAGGGTCAGGGAAATGATGCTCAGTATCAGCCGGGGCAAGCCTGCCTGCTTGTCGCTCCTGACTGCGATCATGCCCCTGGTATCACTAGATCCGCAGGCCGGCAAGGCGGCGCGCGCCAAGCTGAGCCGGGGCAAACATGAATGCGGCGGCTGTCAGGGCATTATTCGTTTTGAACCCAAAAAAAGCGGTGATTTTGCCACCCTGCAAATGAAACTGCTCATTGCCGCAGAGCGCCGGGAAAAATTTTTCACCGAAGATAGCGGCTTTGCCGAGTTGCGTGGCCTGGATGCTTTTTCCGATCTCGATGATGAGCAATTGCACGCCGTTTGCAACCTGGGGCGAATCCGGCAGTACAGCCCCGATGCATCCATTGTCAGCCGGGGGGAAGCCACGGACCGGCTTTTTATCTTGCTCTCCGGCCGGGTGCAACTCAGCGTGCCGGGTCAGCCCAATAGCGAAATTGAGCCGGGCGCACTCTTTGGTGAGCTGAGTCTTGTTACGGATACGGTCTACACCGCCGATTATCGCGCCCTTGAAGCGGCAGTGCTCCTGGTGCTGACAGTGAAAGAACTCAAGACCTTTTTGGGCAAATATCCGGCTCTGCATGTCTTTTTCTACCGCCGGCTTGCCAAGCGGCTGGAAAATCGAGTCAGCCATCTGACAGGTCACAGCGCGAGCCTGAGCGGCAGCCTCAAAGATGTGATGATGGTGGATCTCTTTCAGCTCATCAACAGCAGCCAGAAGAGCGGCCGGGTAGAGCTCTATCTTCAGGACGGCAGCCCTGGTGAGGTACTCTTCAGTGACGGCGAACTGGTGAGGGCACGGCACGGTGAGCGCAGGGGCAAGGAGGCCTTTTTCTCCCTGCTCGCCTGCGATGAGGGCAGTTTTAACTTCATTACCGGGCTAACGGCTGAAGAAAAAAATCTGCCCGTCATCGGGGGATTTATGAGCCTGGTTATGGAGGGGATGCAGAAGCTTGACGAGCAGGATTCGTAATTCCGCATCCAGTTCAAGGTGCGTTTTCTGTGTCGGCTTTGGAAAATGCTTCTCGGAGTACCTGTATGTACGCCTGCGTCGCATTTTCCTCACCTCCTTGCTATCACTTTTGATCTGGAACGGAAGAAAACCCCGCCCCTCAGGTTTGGCTACAGTTTCTCAAAAAGGAGACAGGCATTGGTGCCGCCAAATCCGTAGCTGTTGCTCATGACGGTGTTCAGCGGTGTCTCCCGCATCCTGGTAACAATATCCATGGCCGCGGCCTGCGGTTCCATGTCTTCAATGTTCGCCGAGGCGCAGATGAAGTTGTGCTGCAACATGATAAGCGAATAGATGGCCTCATGCACGCCCGCCGCCCCCAGAGAGTGGCCGGACAGGGATTTGGTCGAGCTGATGGGCGGGCTCTGGTCTCCAAAAACTTCCCTGATGGCGGTCAGCTCCACCAGGTCGCCAATCGGGGTCGAGGTGCCGTGGGCATTGATGTAATCAACCGGTTTTCTGAAGTTTTCTAGGGCCAGGCGAATGCAGCGCACCGCGCCTTCACCAGAGGGGGTCACCATGTCGTAGCCGTCGGCGGTTGCCCCATAACCGGCTATTTCCGCGTAAATCTTTGCCCCCCTTCGTTTTGCCCGCTCCAGTTCCTCCACCACTACCAGGCCCGCGCCATTGGCCACCACAAAGCCGTCCCGGTTGATGTCGTAGGGCCGCGAGGCCTGTGCCGGCCGGTCGTTGTAACGGCTGGACAAAGCCCCCATGGCGTCGAACATGGCGGTTTGCGTCCAGTGTTCTTCGTCTGAGCCGCCTGCAAAGACAATATCCTGCTTGCCCAGCTGGATCTGCTCCAGGGCGGTGCCGATGCAGTGCGACCCTGTGGCGCAGGCCGATGAAATGGAATAGCTCAGGCCCTTGATGCTGAAGGCATTGGTGAGGCAGGCCGAGACCGTGCTGCTCATGGTGCGGGGTACCATGAAGGGGCTCAGCCGCTTCAAACCTTTTTCGCGCATCACATCTGCAGTGGCCACCACATTTTCCGCCGAGGTGCCGCCCGAACCGATGATCAGTCCGGTGCGGGGGTGGCTGACCTCATCTTCGCTCAAGCCTGCATCGGCAATGGCCTGTTCCAGGGCAATAGCGGCAAAGGCAGCGGCATCGCCCATGAAGCGAAGATTCTTTTTTTCGATGTGTTCTTTCGGGTTTGCCTTGGTAAACGCGCCGATCTGTGCGCGCAGGCCCATGTCCTGGTAGGGTTGGTGAAAGCGGATGCCTGAGCGTCCCTCTCGCAGGGAGACCAACACCTCGGCCGGGCTGTCTCCAAGGGAGGAGACAAGGCCCATGCCGGTTATCACAGCTCGTCGCATGATTTATCCTTCCTGACTCTGGCGGTGAACAAAGAGCGGCCCGCAGCCCTGGCAGGTCGGCATTACTTCAACCGCGCAGATATTCACATGCGGCGGCATACTGCATACCCAGTACACGATTTCCGCTATATCCACCGGTCGCAACGGTTCAGAGCCCTGGTAGACCGCATTCGCTTTTGTGGCGTCGCCATGAAAGCGCACAATGGAAAACTCGCTTTCCGCAAGACCTGGTTCAATATTGGTGACCCGCAGCGGCGTATGCACCAGGTCGGCCTGCAGATTACGGGAGAACTGTTTGACAAATGCCTTGCTGGCGCCATAGACATTGCCGCCCGGGTAGGGGTAGGTGCCAGCTATGGAACCCAGGTTGATGATGTGGCCCTTGTTACGCGCCACCATGCCGGGCAACACCAGACGGGTCAGGGTGCAGAGACCGCGAATATTGGTGTCGATCATGGTGTTCCAGTCATCAAGACTCGCCTCCTGCGCACCGGCCAGGCCCAGGGCCAGACCAGCATTGTTGAGCAGCACATCGATGTCGGCAAAGTCAGCCGGTAATCCTGCCAACATGGCCTCAATGGAGGCGGCATCACGCACATCGAGCAGGGCCGTGTGTACAGGTGCAGGCGCAAGCCGGTGAGCCAACTGCTCCAGGCGCCCCTGTCTGCGGCCGGTCAGAATCAATTTCCAGCCCTCCTCGGCAAAGCGCTCCGCGCAGGCCCAGCCAAAACCGGCGGTTGCGCCGGTGATCAGTATGGTTTGTGACGACATTTCTTCCTCACAGGATGATGAATAAAAAGTATATTGAAAACAATACGTTCAGAAAAAACAATAATCTTTCTCAAGACGCTGGCAAATGCACAGGCGGTGTTTATAGTAAGCACTATTCATTATGAGCCAAGACGCACCCTGCGTCACTTCTTTTATTTTCTTATCCACTTTTCAGGAGGTGTCACGTTGAAGGAAAAAATGCTGGTAGCGTTCAACAAGCAGATCAATGCGGAAATGTATTCGGCCTATCTGTATCTTGCAATGGAGGCCTATTTTCAGTCCATCAATCTTACCGGTTTTGCCAATTGGATGCGCGCGCAGACCCAGGAAGAGATGATGCACGCCATGAAAATTTACGATTTTGTCTTTGAACGGGGCGGCCAGGTGACTCTGGAAGCAATCGACAAACCGCCTTTTACCTGGGATTCACCCTTGGCAGCCTTCAAGGAGGTACTCAAGCACGAGCAGCATGTGACCGCGCTCATCAATGATCTGGTTGATCTGGCCATCAAGGAAAAGGATCATGCCAGTAATATCTTTTTGCAGTGGTTTGTGACCGAGCAGGTAGAGGAAGAGGCCAGCGCAGATGCGGTTATCCAGCGCCTGAAGCTGACTAAAGATAACGCCTCGGGCCTGTTCATGATCGATGCCCAACTGGCCCAACGTATCTTCACCATGCCTGCCGCCGATGAGGCTGCATAACTCCGTACACATATGAGGTGATATCTTGAGCAGGCGGCAGCGCAAAGAGACCATACTTGCCCTTTTGGACAAGGAAGAGTTAGGCCTTGAGAAACTCTATCTTGAGCTTGCCGCCTATCCGGCCCAGGACGTCATCAATGCGCTCTTTCCGGCCCTGTGCCGGACAGAGCCGCATCTGCGCTGGCGGGCCGTGAGCGCCATGGGCCATACCGTGGCCCGCCTGGCCGATGAAAACATGGAAGCGGCGCGGGTGGTCATGCGCCGCTTTCTCTGGAGTTTGAACGACGAATCCGGCGGTATCGGCTGGGGCGCGCCCGAAAGCATGGCCGAGGCCATGGCCCTGCATGCAGCGCTTGCCCAGGAATACGGCCACATGCTCATCTCCTACATGCGGGAAGATGGCGAGGAAATCTGGCAGGACGGCAACTATCTGGAGCATCCGCTCCTGCAGCGCGGCCTGCTCTGGGGGGTTGCCCGCCTGAGCGCCGGTCGCCCGAAGATCCTGCTGGAGCGTGGGGCCGGGCCGGATATTGTACCTTACCTGACTTTTGCTGATACCGTTATCCGTGCATTGGCCTCTATCGCAGCAGGCAACTTGGGCCTTAAGGAGGCCGAAGCGGCCCTTTCCCAACTCGCGCACGATCCTGCCGCTGTTACGCTCTATACAGAAGGGAAATTCATCAATACCTCTGTGGCTGATTTGGCCAAGAGCGCCCTGGAAAAGCTGAACAATTTGAACAATGCAGCCTGATTCCTCCTTTTTTCCTGCCGCGGCCTGTGCGCAGTTTCAAATTGAGCTGGGCAATACCTGGAAAAATGTTGCCACGCTGCGCGCACTTTTGGCGCAAACACCACCCCAACCCGGCATCTTGCTGGTGCTGCCCGAGATGTGGGCCACAGGCTTTTCCTATGCCGATACCGCCCGCTTTGCCGAAGAGAGGGATGCTCTTATCCAGGCTATGGTTGAACTGGCCGGGCAATACAACATCTTTCTTGCCGGCAGTCTGACCAACAAAAAGGCTGATGACCATCTGCCAAGCAATACCCTGTACCTGGTTGGGCCCGAGGGTCTGCTTGGCCAGGCGGACAAGCAGCACCTCTTCGGCTATTGGCAGGAAGATCAGTACTACCAGCCCGGTCGGGGCAACCTTCCCATCGATACCCCCATGGGCCGCGTGGGCGGCCTTGTCTGCTACGACCTGCGTTTCCCTGAACTGGCGCGTGAGCTGGCCTTTGCCGGTTGCAGCCTTATTATGATCTCCGCCGAATGGCCTTTGAGTCGCCTGAGCCACTGGCAGACCCTGGTGCGGGCGCGAGCCATCGAAAATCAGGTCTTTGTGGTGGCGGCCAATAGCTGCGGCCGGACCGGGAAAATGCTGATGGCCGGCCATTCCATGCTGGTTGGGCCCGATGGTTCAGTGCTGGCAGAAGGGGGAGAAGAAGCGGACGTTGTTGTCGCGCCGCTTGATCTGCAGATGCAAAAGACACTGCGCCGCAGCTTCTGTCCGCCCGGCGAACGGCCTTGGCGCAGCCATGACGCGGGTAAACTGTGCAGCCTTGCAGAACTGCTGCCACGCCTAGCCGCCATCCGCAGCCAGGGCTGCCGCATTGCCTTTACCAACGGCTGCTTTGATCTGCTCCATGCCGGGCATGTCAACTACCTGGAAGAGGCGCGGCGCACGGCCGATTGCCTGGTGCTGGGCCTGAACAGCGACAGTTCGGTGCGCCTGCAGAACAAGGGCGAGGGTAGACCGGTCAATAGCGAGCTTGACCGCGCCCGCGTGCTTGCTGCGCTGGGTTCCGTTGATTTTGTCGTGCTCTTTGATGATCCCACCCCAATTAATCTCATCACTGCCGTCATGCCGGAGGTGCTGGTCAAAGGTGCGGATTGGCCGGAAGACCAGATTGCCGGGGCCGCCGAGGTAAAGGCGAATGGCGGCGAGGTGCGGCGCATCGCTCTTACTCCCGGTCGTTCCACCACCAGCCTTATCAAGAGCATTCAAGGCAAGATATCGTCGTAACCAATGAAGAACAATTGAGAACAAGCGTCGCTTTATCCCAGCGCTCTGCACAAGCACTTCTGCACAAGGCCTCGCCCGCAGATGGGCAGCCCCATGGATGAACAACTATGCACTACAGTGGAATAACCTACCGTCCTCCCTTTGAAGCAGATTCTCTTCTTTTGCAGGTTACTAGCGGGTGCAGTCATAACCGCTGCGCTTTCTGCACCATGTATGCGGATGTCCCCTTCAAGGTCTCGCCGATGGAGGAAATCAAGGCTGATTTAGAGGAGTCAAAGGGTATCTACGGCAAGGTGAGTCGGGTCTTTCTTGAAAACGGGGACCCCTTTGTGCTGTCCACAGCGCGCCTGGTCACCATCGCCGAAATGATCAACACTACCTATCCGGAAGTGGAAACCATTGCCTGCTATGCCTCTATTCACAACATCATGAACAAGAGCCTTGAGGATCTGCAGGAGCTGCGACGGCTGAAGATCAATGAGCTCAATATCGGGGTGGAATCCGGTTTGGACGAGGTGCTGCAACGCTTCGATAAAGGCTACACCCTCACCGATGCCTACGAACAGCTCGGCAAACTGCGTACTGCCGGTATGGACTATGGCTTGAATATCATTATCGGCGCAGCCGGGCGGGAGCAATATCATGAACATGCCCTGGCCAACGCACGGCTCCTGAATGAGACCCAGCCGTATTTACTGTTTACGGGCAGTCTGCATTATGAACGTGGCTGTGAGCTTTTTGATGCAGTCAAAGAAGGCAGATTCGTGGAAAGCACCCTTGGTGAATTGCTGCAGGAAGAATTGACCATGCTGGAGGCCCTTGATTTGAAAAATACCTATTTTTTTGGCCTACATCCCTCCAATGCCATTCCACTTAGCGGCAGGCTGCCGCAAGAACAGGACAATATGGTTGAAAAATTGCGCCGGGCTATGGCAACCCTGCCCGAACAGTTGCTGGGTGCTGTGCCGAAAAGAGGGAAAGAGGGAAGGATTCTGTATTAATTCAGCTCCGTTATAGTGGGTAACCTACCGGCCAAATACCACTCTTGCACCAAGCAGCCAAAAACACAAAAGGGAAGGGGAACGGCTCAGCCCTTCCCCTTTTCAGCTTTCAGTCACGCAACTGTGATTGATAGAGGGAAGTGGAATTATTCCTTCTCTTTTTCTTTCTCCTTTTCCTTCCAGTCCGGCCGCAGGTGCAGCTCGGTGAGCTGACTGCGCGCCACGGTTGAAGGTGCGTCCGTGAGCGGACAGGTGGCCTTCTGCGTTTTCGGGAAGGCGATAACATCGCGGATGGAGCTGGAACCGGTCAAGAGCATCATGAGCCGGTCCACACCAAAGGCAATGCCGCCATGGGGCGGCGCGCCCAATTCCAGTGCCCGCAGGAGAAAGCCGAATTTCTCTTTGGCCTCGGCCTCGTTGATACCCAGGGCCTTGAACACCTCCTGCTGCACCGCCGGCGAATGGATGCGGATGGAGCCGCCGCCGATTTCATTGCCGTTCAACACCAGGTCATAGGCCCGGCTCTTGACCGCTTCCGGCTTGCTGGCCAAGAGGCCAAGTTCGTCTTCGTTGGGCGCGGTAAAGGGGTGGTGCACGGCGGTGTAGCGCTTGGCCTCGCTGTCATACTCCAGAAGTGGAAAATCCGTGACCCAAAGGAAGCTGTCATGGTTCTTATCGAGCAGGTTCAAGCGCCGGGCCAGTTCCAGCCGCAGTTCGGAGAGCACCTGGTTGACGACCTTGGCGCTGTCCGCACCAAAGAGGATGAGGTCGCCCGGCTCGGCATCTAGGGCCTTGCCCATGGCGCTTATCTCCTCTTCGCTGAAGAACTTGGTAATGGGCGACTGCCATTCATCTTCCTTGATCTTGATCCAGGCCATGCCGCGCGCGCCGAAACGCCCGGCATATTCGGTGAGATCATCCAGATCCTTGCGCGAAAAGGCGCCGCAGCCCTTGGCATTGATCGCCTTAACCGCACCGCCTTTTTCCAGCGCGCCCTGAAACACCTTAAATCCGCAACCGCGCAGGATATCGCTCAGATCCACCAGCTCGAGGCCAAAGCGGATATCGGGCCGGTCTGTGCCGAAGCGGCGCATAGCCTCGTCATAGCCCATGCGGGCAAAGGGCAGGCTGGGGCGCTCGCCGCGCAGCTCGGCAAAGAGCCCGGCAATCATGCCTTCAACCAAGCTGATGATGTCTTCTTCATCCACAAAGCTCATCTCCATATCGATCTGGGTGAACTCGGGCTGGCGGTCGGCGCGCAGGTCTTCGTCGCGGAAGCATTTCACAATCTGGTAGTAGCGGTCCATGCCCGCCACCATGAGGAGCTGTTTGAAGAGCTGCGGCGATTGCGGCAGGGCGTAGAATTTGCCCGCATTGACCCGGCTGGGCACCAGGTAGTCGCGCGCACCCTCCGGGGTGGAGCGGGTGAGCATGGGGGTTTCAATTTCCAGGAAACCCTGCTCGTTTAGATAGGAGCGCACGTTTTGCAGGGCCTGGTGGCGCAGCAC
>JAUNUN010000061.1 GCA_030538155.1 bacterium | reverse complement strand
AAGGCGCCTATCATATCTTGGTAGTCGTCTTCGTACCAGTAGTTGAAGGTGGTCTCCACAGTGGTGACCTTGGGCCGCAGCACGGCTCCTACCTCATGCAGCACGGTTCTTTCCACCTTGGCGCGGTGCTCGCCGCAGTACCAGGCAATGAGCCTGTCCAATCCGTCGCGCCGGTATGGTGTGGCAGAGAGCCCCAGCATGTAATGCGCCGGGAAGGCCCTCAGCGCGTCGCTGAACAGCGTTGACGGCACCCGGTGACACTACTCGTCTACAATCACATGGCCAAAGCGCTCTGCGAGGCTGCTAGAGGCCTTCCTGACGGTATTGACGATTCCGGCGCTGACCGGGCGGATGTCCAAGTGGCCGTCGCCGATCAGGCCCGCCTCAATGCCCAAGAACTCATTGATCCTGTCCCGCCACTGGTAGAGCAGCTCCTTGGTGTGTACCAGCACCAGGGTAGGTTGCTGTCTGGCGGCGATGATAGCCAAGGCCATGACGGTCTTACCGGAACCCGTGCCCGCCTCCAGTGCGCCGAACTCACGGCCAAGGATAGCTTGCACCGCCTGCACCTGGTAGGGCCTGAGCTGACCACGGAAAGAATACCCACAGGGTGGAAGCACCAACCGCCGGTCATCTATCTCCACCGGGCCATACTGCTTGGCCATGGCCATGATGGTCTGAGCCGCGCCCCTGGGCAACACCAGGGCGCTGCCTTCCTGCCGCCAGAAGGACAGGTACTGTTCGTCAGGATTAAACCAGCGGCCCATCTTTTCGGCCTCCAGTGCCTTGGGGTTCTCCATGGTAAACAGCCCGGTCAGCTCCGTGTGCAGTGCGGGTGGGTAACCGGTCAGCCGGATTTCGTTTGAAACTTCAAAGTGCATCATAGCGGTGCACCTCTGTGGTGAAGGTGGTCAGAACGGTTTTTATTTTTTCGTTTGGTTTTCCTACAGTGCATTTTTTACCCTCTTTCCCCGGCGGGCTGACCGCCGGAAAGGGGCACCCTGGGGAGGGGAATATTTTCAAGATGGTGAAAATATATTCCCCCCTATAGGGGGGCCATTTTTGCCAGCTTGAAGTAGTTGATTTTTCGTTGTTTTAAGTTGGCAAAAACCGTTTTTGCCAGCTTGGCCATTTGCCAACTTGAAGTTATTGTTTTTACGTTATTTCGAGTTGGCGAAGGGTGTTTTTTGCCATCGTTCGCCAGCTACCGTTTTTGCCAGCTTGGGCGATTATTTTTGCCTTTATCAGGGCAGGTTTTGTCTTGGCGTCTGAATCTGCATCCTCCGTTTTTTCCAGCCGTAATGATTCAATCCCGAACCGGATAACCTCCAGCCAATCTCCTGCCGCAAGACCGCTGCCGTCAAGGCACCAGTCGCGCAAACGCTTTGCTTCTTCCGTCAAGCACCGCTCAAGTTCTCTAGCTCGTATCCCGTCCGGGAACTCTTCCAGGAGAATGGCCCGCAGTTGCTCCACCGCCTCACTGATGCGGGCACCGCGTAGTTGCTCCAGGCTGACCGGGTGGAGCTCGCCTTTATCCCCGCGCCTGAACAGGGCCGGTTCCGCCCGGCGTGTATAGTTAGGCTTGGCATGCACCAGGCGCACAAAGTCACCGGCCTTGCCGCCCAGCTTTTTGGCTTCGCTGTCGTCAACCCCGGTCAGCGTCAGGGTAAAGCGGCTATTGTCCACAAACGAGCTTGCACCACGGGTGGCGTGTTGGCTGGTATCCCCTGTTGTGGCGGCGGCCTTCGAGTTGTGGCTGATGATCAAAATGGACAACTCCGGGCGGTCTACAAGCAGCCGTTCCAGAGCGACCAACCATTGTGCGGCATGGTCGTTGCTGTTTTCGTCCAGGCCGAACAACCTTGATTTCGTATCCAGCACCAGTAAATCAGGCTGGAAACTCTTAACCTCCTCCCGCAACCAGGCATACGAGGCGCTTGGTTGGGGGTTGCGTCGTTCGTCCAGTTGCATAAGCGGCCCCAGCTTGCCCCGTGCAGGCAGTATGCGCAGGTTTTGCTTGAGCAACTGCTGTTCATCGAAGCTTAGGTATAGGGAATCAACCACGGGTATAAGCCGGAAATGCAGGTCACCCTCCGGGTCTTCCACGTTGACGATCGTAACCCGCCGGGGCTGTTCGATCTCAAACGGCCCGAACGAGCGACCGCAGGCTACGCCTGCACAAAGGGTAAGCGTCAGGTATGACTTGCCCACCGATCCCGTGCCGGTCAGCACCCCGACACATCCCGCCGGGATGTAGGGCCAAGCATGAAACGCCTTCTTCGGTGCCGGGTTCCGCAGACACCAGGCTATATCAAGCGGCTCGATGTCCTCCGGCAGGTTCACCACAGGGGGGCTGCCGGGGGGCGGGTTCACCCCTGTGGTAAAAATAGGTTTGCCATCCTTGTCGTGCAGTGCCTTGTAGATGGTGCGCTGCTGGTAGTCCGGCCTATCCTGCCATTTCGATCGGGCAGCCAACTGAGATACGCCGAAGATGCGGCACATTTGCGCCGTGTCGCCCTTACAGGGCCGTGCGAGTGTGGAGCAAAGGGACTGGTCAACGGCGCTCTGGTCGCCGTTGTGGCTGCTCAAATCACCTTTCATAAGTGCGTCAAA
This sequence comes from bacterium, assembly GCA_030538155.1. Taxonomy (GTDB): domain Bacteria; phylum Desulfobacterota; class Desulfobulbia; order Desulfobulbales; family Desulfobulbaceae; genus Desulfobulbus. The sequence continues at coordinate 10,621 of JAUNUN010000061.1, read as the reverse complement.
CTTCGGCCCATTGTCACTTGCCCGGATACGCTCTATCAACGCCTCATCCGCAGCGGTCAAGGGGCCGTTGTCCAGCACAATCCCGGTATGGTCTCCGGGTTGGGCAGGGGCACTCACCTCCTGGGTACCCTTGTCAGCGCCTCCCAGCCGGGCCACCAGCCGGTCAAGCTCGCGCTGCCGTGGCTTTATCGTGGTTGCCTTGCTGTACCGCTGCCCGGTCATGGTGATATAGCGGTCAGCGCTGTACACCTCCACCAGGCCTTTCCTGAAGGACTTGGCAAGCTCTGCCCGCAGCCAGATATGAAAGCCCTTGCCGCTGGGCGAGCGCTCCGTATAGCAGGAGAACTGGTCAAGGATAGCCTGGGCCTCTGCATTGGGCCGCCCGGCATCGTCTACGCAGTCGTCCAGGTCAATGCAAACAAGCTGGTCATCTGCTGCCAGGGCAAAGCCTATGCCGTCAAATGAACCGCCCTCCTCCTGAAGGGCGGCTACTGCCTCGTTGAACTCCAGCCAGTTTGCCGGATTGGTCGGGTCGATCTTCCGGCCCTGGATGTCAATCGGCGGCTTGGCCCGTTTGCCGTTAGGGCGCAGCTCGCCGTAGGCCCAGCCCACCCAATTGGGCAGGGCTTTCAGGGCCTCCGGGATAGCGTCAGGGTTAAATTTCGGGCGGCCTGTCATCCTTTAACCTCCCGAAGACTTGGCAGTGGAAAGCCAGGTAGAACCTGGCCACCTGTTCATGCTCTTGGCTCTGGCCAAATGCCGGTACTTCGCGCCCATCAATGCCCCGGTAGGCAACAATTCTGGCCAGGGTCAGGGCAACCTTGCGCAAAGTAGCAAGGTCAGCATCAATGAAGGCCGCGGCCCAAGCGTCTTCCAGTTCCTCTATAGTTGCGGTCTGCCCAGCCTTCTTGCTCAGGCGCTTTAGCTTGTCGTCAAGATTCATGCGTTGCCTCCATGGGTGCCGGTTTCAAAGTCTTCTCCGGTTGCCTGACGGAAGGTACTGGTCATGAAATCTAATATCAGGCGTCGTGTGGCCTGAACCTCCTCCTCAGTCTTGGCCGGTTCGGGCACCCCCTGTGGTTGATAGCCAAGGCGCACCAAGGCAAGGCAGGCTTGGGCCATGGCCACTTCAGTCAGGCGCAGGCGGAACTCGACAGGAATGTCTTTCAGTTTCATCACTTCACCTCCCGGCCGAATGCCTTCAGAATGACAGCGCGGGTACTCTCGTCGATCATCTCAACGCCGTAGTGCGCCTCAGCCAGGGCCAAACACAAAGCACGGGCAAGGCTTAGACTGCGGGAACCTTCCTGCTCCAGGGCGCGATACAAAATCCCGGCAAGCGTAACAGCCGCGTCGACATGCTCCCAAGCATGGTAAACGTTGCAGAGAAAATTCTCGTCAAGCGCGGCGAGTGACGGCGGTACGGCCTTTGCCTGAAACAACAGCTCCTCAGCCGCTCGCAGGCTGTAGGGTGGGTATGGCGCGTTGTCATCCCGTGGGGCGGCAAAGCAATAGGTGAAGGACTGTGGCTTGATCTGAGGTGTTTCAGGGGTGGTGACGGTGGCGGAAACGGTGGGGTTACTCATGGTGACTTCCTCCAAATAAAAAAGCGCCGAGTGTTCTCAAAGCCGTAAAGGGCTCCGGGGGCCTCGCGGACTCCCCGACACTCGACGCAAATTCAATTGTCGGAAACAAAAAAAGACCTGGTTTTAGGTGCAGGTCAACGCACCGTCTTTGTATTAGGACATGCAGGCTAACGGCCTTGCGGGCGGATGTCAAGAGCCTTTGCAGGAAGGCCTGGGAGAAAGTCCACAGCTGTGGACTTTTCAGCCAGGGCCGGTTACCCCGAAATAATTTCGGGGTAGCAAAATGGAACCGCGCTTTCAACTTACCCCAAAGCGATTGGTGCAGCGTGCAAGTCGGTGCACATTTAAATGTGCACCGACAAAACCGCACCGCGCTTACGCTTTCAACCAGGGTGCAAGGCTCCGGTGCGAATCTAGATTCGCACCGGCTTGATGAGATTGTGCGGGAAATGCCCGCTATGCCGGGCATTTGGGGCAGGGTGGCCGTTGAGACATTAATGTCGCAACGGGCAAAAGGCCACCGCGGTGGCTTTTGGGGCCAAGCTTCACCACCGGTAACCACAGGGGGGTGGGTACCCGCAGGGCACACCCTGTGGTCAATCCGTGCTTGCTTCAGGGCAGCAACAGGGCTATCGTTGGCTACAGTCTTTTTTGCCTTTGCCCCGCTTCCGGTCTGCCCAACCGGCGCGGGGTTTCTTTTTTGCTTCATCCCGCTGCCTCCTCTGTCCGCAGCTCCGCAATCGGGCGGTTGGCTATCCAGTCAACAACAGCCTCTTCCGGCCAGGCAACAGAACGTGCGCCGATCTTAACCGGCTTAGGGAAGCGGCCTTGCGCCATCGCGGCATACAAGGTTGAGTTGGCCATGCCGGTACGGCTCAGTACTTCAGGCCTTCGTAGCAGGCGGGTGGGTGGCGTGGGGTGGTGTACTGCCGCAGCGTTTACCAAAGACATGCTTACTCCTCCAGGCTTTCCAGGAGGGTGCATGTTCCAGCAACGTGCAGTTAGACCTCCCGGCTTGTCAGTGTTGCAGGGAGGTTAGAGCTGTTTTGTGGGATCGTCACCGCAGTTGCGGCGCAATTGCGGTAGATTTGCGGTGCTGTTGCGGTGGAATTACTCGGTGTTGTCCAAGGCTCGTTTGGCCCTGGTGAAGCGGTCTTGAGTGGTGCGGGTTTTGAACGTGCCCGGAAGCCACTCCTCTAAGGCATCCATCACCTGGGCATCAGACGGCTCTACACCTTTCGCGTCTTTCCATTTCTCCTTGAGCAGGCCCAATAGCCCGCCTACAAGCAACAGGTCAGTGCGTTCAGCACGGCTACTGGCCGGCTTATTGTTCCGCGCTTCAAGTTCCTGAAGGCAGCCCTTGCCCGCTGCAAGCTCCGGGTATTCCTCCTCCATGCGTTGCAACTCTTCGGCAGTAACAAGAAGGCCTTCGCGGCTGATTTTTGGAAGAGGGGGCCCCCAAGAAAAAACATCTTCAGAACCTTCGCTTGTCGGGTTCCCCGCTGTAGTCTCAAGGAGTAAAAGAGCGGAACTATCACCGCAGCATTCTTCGACCGTGTGAGGCATGGCAGGGTGTGCGGTAAAGGGCTGGGTTTGGGGTACAAAAAGAAGTTCCATCGCATGCCTAGGGCCAATAAGATACAGAAGCACAGGGCGATCAATAAGGAAAGAAAACGGCGGCGTCAACTCTCTTTCGGCATCATCACTAAACGCTAGCACTGTAAGGAATCGTGGGCCGGTGCCAAAAGCCAAACGCAACCCCGCTTGTTCTGTCATGTGCAACAGGTCATCAACCTGCAAGCCCCACCGCTCCGCCACCTCCTGAAGGGTATAGCAAAGCCGCTCTACTTTAAATCCCATCCTGCAACCTCCCTCTGGCTGCACCCTGTGGTAAAAACCACCCGGCGGGGCTGCTAGGGTTGCAGCCGTTCGGGGGCCATCCTAGCCGGGTGGAAGGTCAAACCTGTGAGAATCACAGTATTACAGCTTGCGGAAACAGACAGTGTCACGGTGGGGCTCTAGAGTCCCACTGGCGTTATTTGTAGGAACCTACAGATAAGAGGGGTGCGGTTCCCAGAGGGTCAGCTTTGCCCTTTACCGGTCAAGCGCTCAAGGCGCTGCTTACGATACGAATCAATCAAGTCCGTGTTTGATTCCCAACGCCCATCGATCTTTGCCGCAGGAAACCCACCCTCGTCAATCCATTGCTCGACGCTATTCCAAGGTCGCCCTGTGTACGCCACAATGTCCTCTATTCCGATCAGGCTGTTTTTCACTGCCATGCTCTCAAGCCTTCGCCAGCCTCACGGCGAGTGTTGGCCTCCTCAAGGGCTGCTTGTGGATCAGGGGCACGGGTAAGTTCGAGGAGGGCTTTAGTTGAAATGCCCGCTGTAGCGGGCATTTGCCCAAACTCGCGAAACACTTTCATGGCACTAACTCTTGGCGCTTCTTCAGCCTGCAATTCCGATCACCTCCACCAGCAAATCAGCTCGTAATTCCACTGCAAAACCGGCGGCACCTGCCATCCCCTCAATGCCGCCAGGGATTGCACCACCCACCGGCCTTGCCTTGTCCGCTATTGCGGCACTGTTCCATTTTACCCGGTACCCGTGCCAAGTGTCCAGCAGTTCCCTGCCTGGCCACTGGAACGCCTAGACAAGCTGCTATGGGTACGCCTGCAAGTTCGGGCGGGCAGTGGTGCCAAGGGGCAACAACGGCTACACCCATACGCAGCCCGGCTTGTTCCAGCTCAGGTCAATGACTGCATCGAGTGCCGCCGTGTTCTATCTCATTGATATTTGAAGATTTGCAGTTTAACAAAAAATGTCACAACCTCTAATTCCAAGCGGCTACCTGACCCGCTTGACCCCTTAAACTCCAGAAAGAACCTACTGCCTCGATAGCAGGCACGGTTCTTGACGGGTTGGTGGAGCGCTACCGCATTGTCACGCTGGGGGGAGGTCAGCAAAGGCTACCACGTCCAGCCAAGGGCATTGGCGATACGGTAGGGGAATCCTCTTACCGTTACCCGGTAACGGAAGGCCTGGCCACATAACCACAGGGGGGGGGTCCCTTTTGGGGTGAAAACTCCCCGGTCGTTACGCTCGCCCTTTTGGGTGAACGTAACAAGGTCGTAACCTCCCAGGTCGGACTTTTGCTCATTTCTGAGCGAAAGTTCCGGGGGCCGCCCCACCATTAAATACTACTTCACCATCGAGGCGGTTTCTGAAAAAGAAGCGGAGGCATGCCGGGTGAGGTCGCGAAACGCTACCCCACCCCTTATTTGTGGGGGTGGCAAAACACCACCCCCTTCCGGGTAGTTTGACGGCTCGATGTAACAAAGTTGCAGTCAGGTTTGTGTAGATCGGCGTGCCTGACGTTAGTTTTACTGAACTCAGCCATAAAGCTTGCAGTGCCGTTAAATCCCCACCAGGGGTCTGCGTAAAGCGCAGAGCCTTTTCCTCTCTGACTTTTCAGGAAAATTCCGGAAAAGGCCGCCCAACCCAGGGGTCTGCGTAAAGTGCAGAGCCTTTCCCTCTCCCTCTGTCGGTTCACCCCTGTGTTCAGGCAGTATTAGATCATATCTATCTGAATCACCGCTTTTCCTCAAATTGAGGAAATTCAAACCAGGATTAAATCCCGCACTTTAGAGGTGGTATTCCGCTTGGCCGCTATTGGATCGGCGTAGAAGTGCGCCGATTAACGCCTCCAATTCTAGGGGCTGACACCAAGAAAGCTTGTTGCAGGTTCGCAAACCTCGTGGTCGTGCAACTCGGAAGGGCCACATTTGAAATGGCACCCTTTGTCCCAAGGCTCGCGCGCGTATAGTGTTAAGATGATGATGAACGGACTATGCAAAACACGACGCCCTTTCCTGGTGGCTCCTTAGAATTCAGGAGCGAGTTGGGGTAAATTCCTTCTTTTCTGAGGGGTATGGGCTAAGCGGTTAATAGTGCAGGATTATTCTTTGATGCAGGATTGAATGCAGAGTTAGTGTGTTGTAAGTGCTTGAAAGTGCAGGGGGTGTAGGGTAATGTTGCGCGCTCGTGAGGGAAGAACATATACGCATGTATGTACCGCCTAATATGGGGGCAGGTGTGCCCCCTGTGGTCACCTGTGCTCTCTGGCGGTGTGAACATTGCGAACATGGTGAACTTGTTCCAGAAGATTTCGCGCACGAGAACATATATACCCTCTAGTCCACCGCCCGGATCGGAGAGACCTTGCCAAGCTCTTCAGCCTTGAGCTTGTCCAGGTAGTCAGCCCATGCCTGCATCATCGCATGGCGTTCAGGCAGGAAGGTAGTCCGGTCATAGGCCCGGCCCAAGGGGTTGTCCACAGTGTGTGACATTTGCCTTTCTATCAAGTCCTTGTCTACGCCAAGCTGTTCGTGCAGCATGGTTCTGGCTGTGGCTCTAAAGCCGTGCACCTGCATATCCTCACTGCTGTACCCCATACGGCGCAGGGCATTGGTCAGTGCCGCGTCACTCAGCGGGCGGTCTTTGCCCCGGAATCCGGGGAACACCAGGGCACCTTCGCCGGTTAATGGGCGCAGCTCCTGAAGAATGGCCAGTGATTGTCTAGACAGGGGCACTATGTGTACTTCCTTTGGGTTGGCTTCTTTGTCACGTCGCAGCCGTTTCATGCGGCCAATAGGTATAATCCACTCAACAGTTTCATAGTGAAACTCATCCCACCTGGCCAAGCGCAGCTCGTTGGGACGTAGGAAGGTGAGGGCTGCCAGTTGCAGGGCGCATTTGACGACAAACTCTCCATGATAGTTGTCGATTGCTGTCAGCAGGAGCCCCAGTTCTTCCGGGTCAGTGATTGCGCTGAAGTGTTTTTTAACGGGCTTTGGGAATGCCTCGCCAAGTTTGTAGGTGGGGTCGTTGGTGGCCCGGCTGGTAGCAATGGCATAGCGGAAGACCTGCCCGCAGTTGTGCAGGGTGCGGTGTAATGTTTCCAGGTGTCCATTTGTCTCGATAGGGCGCAGCATTTTAATGATTTCCGGAGCGCTTATCTCGTGCACTGGGCGGTGGCCAATAAAGGGGAAGACGTTCTTGTGCAGGCGGGCCATGATGTTTTTAGCATGGGACGCTGACCACTGCACCGCTGCAAACTTGGCATGCCATTCATGGGCGATAGCGGCAAAGCTGTTTTCGCCTGCCTGTGCGGCCACGGTGGCTTTTTTTACATCGGAAGGGTCTAGGCCCTCGCTCAACTGCGCCTTGGCGTCTGCATGCCGTTTACGGGCATCCTTTAGGCCTACTTTCGGATACACGCCAAGCGCAAGGCGCTTTTCTTTGCCGCCGATGCGGTACTTGTAGCGCCAGCGTTTAGCGCCATCAGGGAAGACCTCGATATAAAGGCCCCCACCGTCAAAGGTTTTGTATGGCTTCTCTTTGGGCTGTAACTGCTTGAGCTGTGCGTCTGTGAGGGGCATCTGGGGCATCTCCTCTGGAGGATATGGGGGCATCTTTTTTTGGGCATGGGCGTATGCCCCCAAATATGCCCCCTTGTGCCCCCGGATGTCAATAGAATACCCTAGACTGCACTGGACATGAAAAAACCCGCTAACCGTGATTGGTAGCGGGTCTATGTAAGTTACCAGATGTCTCTGGAATTGGATTTGGCGGAGAGAGAGGGATTCGAACCCTCGGTGGAGTATAACCCCCACACTCGCTTAGCAGGCGAGCACCATCGGCCTACTCGGTCATCTCTCCGGAAATATGTGTGTTCACGCGTTCCCGTGGCGGAGGGAGTAGGATTCGAACCCACGGTACTTGCGCACAACGGTTTTCAAGACCGCCGCCTTCAACCACTCGGCCATCCCTCCATGCAGGAGTGTTCTTACCATTTCAGGAAAACACTGTCAATAAAGAGGGCAGTTTTTAGAGCAGTTAAGGTGTGTTATGAGCCAAGCAATCGCTCCTGCCGCCACAGTGCAGGAACAGGAATTCCAAAACCTCGCCTGCCTGTACGAAATAACCAGACACCTCGCATCCGCCTCAAGCCTGCAGGAATGCCTGGAAAATATCGTGCAGACCCTGGCTGAGCACCAGGGTATGGATAACGGTACGGTTTCCATTGTCAACCCTTTAACCGGTATGCTGGAAATAGAAGTGGCGCACGGCATCAGTGCCGAAGCCAAGCGGCGCGGCCGCTACAGCCTGGGCGAGGGCATTACCGGCAAGGTGGTGGCCACGGGCGAACCCATTGTGGTGCCGCAGATCGGCGATGAGCCCCTTTTTCTCAACCGTACCCGCACTCGGGGCGATGAACGCAAAAAACGCAGCTCCTTTCTCTGTGTTCCCATCATGGCCGGACCGCAGGCCATTGGCGCTTTATCCATAGACCGCGTCTACCCCGAGGAGTTCGGCGCGGCCTCGGAACAGGATCTGCGTTTCCTCACCGTGGTGAGCGGGCTGATCAGTGAAACCGTGCAACGCATCCTGCGGGTGAACCGGGAAAAGGAGGTCCTGCACCTGGAAAACACTCGGCTGCGCCGCGAGTTGAGTGCCAAAAACCGCATCGAGAAAATTATCGGTAACTCCTCGCGCATGCAAGAAGTATTTGATATGGTGCACCGCGTGGCCGATTCCAATGCCACGGTGCTCCTCAGGGGTGAGTCCGGCACCGGCAAAACCATGGTGGCCAAGGCCCTGCATCATAATTCCGGCCGCTCGGGCGGGCCCTTTGTGGTGGTGAACTGTGCGGCCCTGCCGGAAACGCTTTTGGAAAGTGAGCTCTTCGGTCATGAAAAGGGGGCCTTCACCGGCGCGGTGGAAACCAAAAAAGGCCGCTTTGAACTGGCCCAGGGCGGCACCCTTTTTTTGGATGAAATTGGTGAGATCAGTCCGACCGTGCAGGTGAAGCTCTTGAATGTGATTCAGGAGCGCACCTTCCAGCGCCTTGGTTCCGCCAAAACCATTGCCACGGATCTGCGCTTGGTGGCCGCCACCAACCGCAACCTGGAATTGGCGGTGGAACAGGCAAAATTCCGGGAAGATCTCTACTACCGCCTCAATGTCTTTCCGGTCTACCTGCCGCCCCTGCGGGAGCGGCGCACCGACATCCTGCTTCTGGCCGAATTTTTTCTGGAGCAGTACGCCCAGGAGAACAAAAAAAATATCCGCCGCATTTCAACCCCGGCCATAGACCTCCTGGTGCAGTACCACTGGCCGGGCAATGTGCGTGAACTGCAGAACTGCATGGAGCGTGCGGTTTTGATCTGCGATGGCCCGGTGGTGGATTCCACCCACCTGCCGCCCACCCTGCAGAGCCGGGAGAGTGTGCCTTCGGATCGACCGCTTTCCCTGGCCGTAGCCGTGGAAAATTTTGAGCGCGAGCTTATTGTGGAGGCACTGAAAAAAAATAACGGCAATCAAACCAGGGCGGCTAAAACCTTGGATACGAGCCTGCGCATTATCAACTACAAGATCCACAACTACGGCATTGAGCCCAAGAGTTTTAAGGTGAAATGATGCGAATGCTTGTGCATGTCTGCTGCGGCCCCTGCGCGGTCTATCCCATGCAGCGCCTGGCTGCGGCCGGACATGAGCTGACCGGTTTTTTTCATAACCCCAACATCCACCCCTACCAGGAATTCCGCCGCCGCCTTGAGGCCGCGCTTAGTTTAAGCAAAGAAAGCGGCTGGCCGCTTATGGTGGACGAGCACTACGGCCTACGCGAATATCTGCGCCGGGTGGTTTTTGATGAGGACAAGCGCTGCCGTCACTGCTATGACATGCGTCTGGAAGGGGTGGCCCGGCAAGCCAAGGAGGGCGGTTATGCCGCCTTCACCACCACCCTTTTATATTCCAAATACCAGAATCACGAACTGATTTGTGAACGGGCCGCCTGGTGGGCCGCGCAATTTGGGGTGGGTTTTCACTATGAAGATTTCCGCGTCGGCTGGCAGGAGGGCATTGACGCCTCCATCCGTCTGGGCCTGTACCGTCAGCCCTACTGCGGCTGCATCTACAGCGAGCAGGAGCGTTACGACAAGACCTGGCGGAAAGAAGCCAAGACAGCTAAAAAGGCCGGGCAGCAGACGGCACAGCCCAACATTGAACACACCACGTGAGCAGGACAGAGAATAGAACGCCGTAATTATTCCAGTTCCAGATCAAAGATGAAATCAAGGAGGCGAGGAAAATGCGACGCAGGTGTACATACAGGTACTCCGAGGAGCATTTTCCAAAGCCGACACAGATAGCGCTTTGATCTGGAAGTGGGATTACTCGCTCAGCAGGGGGAAAGCATGCAAACCATCATTGTACTGGCAACGAAAAACACCAATAAGGTCCGGGAAATTCAGGCACTGCTCAAGGAGTATGCGGTCGAAATCAAATCACTGGCCGATTTCGGCCCCATGCCTGAGGCGGTGGAAGATGGCGCTACCTTTGAAGAAAACGCCTACAAGAAGGCATTGCACTATGCCAAGGTACTGGGACTGCCCTGCCTGGCCGATGACTCCGGCCTCTCTGTGGATGCGCTCGATGGCCGCCCCGGCGTGTATTCAGCCCGTTATGCCGGCGAGCATGCCACTGATGCGGACAACTGCGCCAAACTGCTCGCTGAAATGGAGGGGCAAAAAAACCGCGCCGCCCATTTTACCTGTGCGCTTTCTCTGGCGGTTCCCAGCGGCCCGGCCCTGAGCTGGGAGGCCGGTTGCCATGGTGAAATCCTCACAGAAAAAAGAGGCGAGTCGGGTTTTGGTTATGATCCGCTCTTCTTCTATCCGGAGTTCGGCAAGACCTTTGCCGAAGTGCCGCTGGCGCAGAAAAGCAGTGTCAGCCACCGGGGCAAGGCCTTGACGGAATTTGCCTCGGAGTTTGACAAGGTGGCGGTGTGGGTGCGGCAGCGCATGGAGGAGATCAAGCCGGCCAAGCCGGATCACAAGGAGTTTGAGCACAACGACTGGTCACAGGAGCGCATGGTCTGATGTGGGTCGCCGGGTAGCAGCCCGACTGATTCCGCGGCTTTTCAGCGTGCCCAGCCCGCCTTCGGCGCAGATCCATGCCATCCGTTCT
>JAUNUN010000060.1 GCA_030538155.1 bacterium | reverse complement strand
CAATGGTGTCAAGGGTGTCAAGGGTGCGCCGCAGGTCTGTATAAATATTTTTCATACATAGGGATAAATAATATTGCAAAGGTTATTTTTCCTGTGCGCAAACGTCCCGCCAGGATGGTGCAAGTGGCAGTAATCATATAAAAACACCAATATCGTATATAAGCGGAGCGAGGCCTGCTTCCTTTTCATCCCCCAACCTCATTGCAGCGATGTGTTCTCGTAGGGTAGATTCCCATTCCACATGCACCACGAGTAAAGGGCACAATCAGGGTGCCCTGGGCCTCCTGTTCGGTTAAGAAAAGAACCGGGTCAGTGCATCGATATTTGGCCCAGTCCTCTAGCCGGTAATCACCAATTTGATATTTCTTGCAGGGCCTCGCATGCTGTTCAATGATTCCATCCTCTTTATCGGGCTTGTGTTCCTTGTTGCGGGTTGGGTGAAAGGAGTGGTCGGCATGGGCCTGCCCACCGTTGCCATGGGAGCGCTGGCTGTGGTCATGCCGCCGGTGCAAGCGGCAGCGTTACTGGTACTTCCCTCGATGGTGACCAATATCTGGCAGTTCATCACCGGCCCTGCCAAGATGCGTGTCATGGTCAGGCTGGCCACTATGATGCTCTGTCTCTGTGCAGGCACCGCCATCGGCATCCACTTCCTCACCTCCGGCTCTTCCCGCCGGCCCTCGGTTGCACTGGGCGCGGTGCTGGCCCTTTATGCCTTGCTCGCCTTATTCTTGCCCAAGTTTATTGTCCCGCCCCATTTAGAGCATAGGCTTTCACCTCTTGTCGGTGTGATCACCGGTATTCTTACCGGCGCGACTGGTGTTTTCGTGGTGCCGGCAGTGCCCTACCTCAGCGCGCTTGGTTTGAGCAAGGATGAGCTAGTGCAGGCCCTGGGTTTCTCCTTCACGGTTGCAACCATTGCTCTCGCCTTAGGGCTCGGACTGAAAAACAGTTTCTCAAGCCATGCCCTGATTTCCTCCCTCTTTGCGGTGGTTCCGGCCCTGATCGGCATGTTCATCGGCCGGCATACTCGTGATCGGATCAACCCGGCGGCATTTAGAAAATGGTTCCTCCTCGCCATGTTGCTGCTCGGCAGTTACATGGTTCTCAAGGGTCTGGCCGTACCGTGATCCTTTTCAGGGAGTCGTTCGCCTGCTGCTCCTTGAACACATCTTCAAATCACGCCGTCTCTTCGCAACTGTTGCAGGCTTTGCTCATCAAGGCCGATAGCGGCCAAAATTTCACCGGTATGTTCGCCCAGTTCCGGCGCGTGGCGGTTGATGCTGCCGGGTGTGCGCGACAGCTTGGGTGCAATGCCGAGCTGGCGATACGCGCCCCAACTCTCGTGCAGCAGATCCACCACCATGTTGCGCTGCCGCACCTGTGCATCCGCCATGACCTCCTCCATATTGAGCACCGGTTCGCAGCAGCAATCTACCGTCGCAAAGATCCGGATCCACTCCTCCAGATCCTTTTCCCTGAACAGGGCCGCCACCTGTGCCCGCAGTTCGTCCTGATGCGGGCCGGGTTCAAAATAGCTTGGCTGATTCCACTCGGGGCGGCCGACCGTGTCGCAGAACAGTTTCCAGAATTGCGGTTCAAGCGCGCCCAAAGACATATACCTATTATCTCGTGTTTGATAGAGGTTGTAGCAGGCAAAGCCAAGGTTGAGAAAACCGTCTCCATTGGCCGGCACAACACCATCACCCAGATATTGCCCCCAGCGCAGGCAGTTCCAGGTCAGTGCGCCATCGGCCATGGCCAGATCAATATATTGCCCTGCGTCGATCCGCTCCCTGGCAAAAAGCGCGGTGGCAATGCTGAAAGCCGCGTAGAGCGCGCCGCCGCCCAAATCCGCAATCTGTACGCCCGGCAGCGTGGGTGCGCCACTTGGCCCGCTGTGGGAGAGCACTCCGTTCAGCGCCAGATAGTTGATATCATGCCCGGCCCGCTGCGCCCTGGGCCCATCTGCGCCGTAGCCGGTAATGGCGCAGTAGATCAGCCTTGGGTTGACCTCCTTCAACACCTCATAGCCCAAGCCAAGTCGATCCATCACCCCTGGGCGAAAACCCTCCAGCAGCACATCGGCCTTGGTTGCCAGTTGCAATAGGATGTCCTTCCCGGCCTGATTTTTCAGATTCAGGGTCAAAGAACGCTTGTTGCGGTTGAGCACAACATGAAAGCCGCTGTTTTTCCCTAAGAGCGGCGGCCACCAGCGGATGTAGTCGCCGCCCTTCGGGTCTTCCACCTTGATCACGTCCGCGCCGAAATCCGCCAGCAGCATGGAGCAAAAGGGGCCGGGCAAAAGACGCGACAAATCCAAAACCTTCACACCAGCAAATGCAGTTTCCATGGGCACCTCACGTGGTTTTAAAAACAGGGAGAGATGGGGACAGCCGTATCCGTACCACTACCATGTGGAGGGATATGCCGCATCAAAAGGTAGAAAAGACCCGGATTTTGCTCGCCGCAGGCTTTCAGATTTTCGGACTTTCTTTCGGGCGAATGCGAATGCTTTTGTCATGGAATCAAAACCGGGCAATAACCGAAAACAAATGATGTCCGGCTCTAGTAGCGGCTGCACATGAACGGGCAAGGATGCCCGTTTTTTCTTACCAATCAGGAGGAATCTATGCGGCAATTCACCATCAAAAAGGCAACCCTTGGCCTCTGCTCGGCGGCCCTTCTGCTGCCGGCCCTAGCCCTTGCAGGCGCGGCTTCGCCGGTGCCCGTGTTCAAGCCCGTGCCCTTTCCGGCCACGGACGAACAAAAGCGCCAGATTCTGGCCAGTTCGGAAATTACCGTGGATGGCAAGACCACTCCAATCGGCTTCAACACCATTCTGCGCAGCGGCGACAAGGCCGGAGACGGTGTTTTCGGCCTGCTGCTCGATGAAAAAGGCCGGCCGGTCAAAAACCAGGACGGCTCTGAGCACATCTCCGTGGACAATGATTTCAGCTCGCTGATTCCGGTGGGCGACAAGCTCTTCATGGTCTCCCATTTCGAGAGCCGCCCCGGCGCCATGTATCTGACCGAGCTGAACCAGGACAAGGCAAGCGGCAAGCTGAGCGCCATCAGCACCAGAAATATCGACATGTCTGAGGCCGGCGGGTTGTGGGTGCCCTGCGCGGGCAGTGTCACGCCCTGGCAAACCCACCTGGGCAGCGAGGAGTACCCGAACAATGCCCGGCTGACCGAAGCGGCAAAAAACATGGACGAAATTGAAGACTACGACAAGCCCATGGCCCGTTACTTCGGCCTTGATCCCTACGCTGCCGCCACCACGGTGGAAGATTTCCGTAAGGCCTTCAAGCCCTATCGCTACGGCTATCCGGTAGAGGTACGCGTGGATGAAAAGGGCAACACCAAGGTGGTCAAGCACTATGCCATGGGCCGTACGGCCGTGGAACTGGCCAAGGTCATGCCGGATGAGAAAACCGCCTATATTTCAGATGACGGCACCAATGTGGGCTTCTTCCTCTTTATTGCCGACCAGCCCAGGGATCTTTCCAGCGGTAGGCTCTATGCGGCCAAGTGGAACCAGACCAGTGCCGAAAACGGCGGCGCCGCCGATCTGGAATGGATCGATCTGGGCCATGCCGACAATGCGGCCATGGTAAAGGCCATTGAAGAAGACGGCGTCAGTTTCAGCGACATCTTTGCCACGTCCCAGCCGAATGCCGCCACCGGCACCTGCGAGGGCGGCTTTACCTCCATCAACACCACCGACGGCCACGAATGCCTGCAGCTCAAGCCCGGCATGGAGGCCATCGCCTCCCGGCTGGAGACTCGCCGCTACGCTGCCTACAAAGGCGCAACCACGGAATTCCGCAAGGAAGAAGGCATTACGCTTGATCCGGACAACAAGATCCTTTACGTGGCCATGAGCGAAATCAACAAGGGCATGCTCGATAAGGATGCCAAAGCCGATCTTGGCGGGCCGAACCACATCCGCCTGCCCCAGAACGACTGCGGCGCGGTCTACAAGCTGGAGCTGGTGAGCGACAAGGCCATCGGCAGCGACTATGTGGCAAAAAACATGGTGGGCTTGGTCAATGGCGAGCCGACCAGCTATCCGGCCGAGAGCGAGTTTGCCGGCAACACCTGCCATGTCGATAAAATTGCCAACCCGGACAACGTTACCTTCATGCCCGGCCGCGACACCCTGATCATCGGCGAAGACACGGGCGACGGCCACCAGAACGACGCTATCTGGGCCTACACGGTCGGCACGGATACGCTTACCCGCATTCAAACCACGCCCTATGGTTCTGAAACCACCTCACCGTATTTTTACCCCAACATCAATGGCCACGGCTATTTGATCAGCGTGGTGCAGCACCCCTACGGCGAGTCGGATATGGACAAGCTGGGCGACCCGGCCGATGCGCGCGCCTATACCGGCTATATTGGGCCGCTGCCGGTGATGGACAACCCAAATACGAAGTAATTCCAATACCGGATCAAAACCCTGTCTTTGATCTGGAACCGGAACGAGTCATCCGGTTGCCTCTGTGCAACCGGGTCTGCCCGCAAGCCCGCATCCGCTTCTGGCTTCTGTCCAGAGAGGAAGGCGGGCTTTATCTTTGTTCTTTTCATTTTTTGTTTTTTAAGGAGAGAGTTATGCGATCAAGATATTTTACCTCAGTACTCGGCCTAGCGGCAGCGGTGCTGTGCAGCGCGGGAATTGTCGCGCCGGCGGCGGGCGCTCGCAGCCCTGCCCCGGATTTGAAAAGCAAAGTCCTGCACAACCCCATTGCCTATATTCCGCCCCAGTGCTTCATCAAAACCGAACTGCCCGGCGATGTGGTGGTCAACCCCTGTTATGTCTGCCACACCCGCTCTGTTGCCCCCAACCACATCAACGACTGGGACTTGCAGTTGAACTACTCCTTCCCGGAGCGCAACCTTAAAAATCCCTGGACCAATCTCTTTGAAGACCGCACAGCCCGGGTGGCGGCCATCAGTGATGCGGATATTGTGGCCTATGTGCGTACAGACAACTATTTCGACACCAAGCGCGACATTACCCCGGCCAAGACCCTGCGCTCCTTGCCGCCCGAGTGGGATAACGACAATGACGGCCTCTGGAGTGGCTATGTGCCGGACTGTTTCTTCAACTTCAACGAACAGGGCTACGACCTGGCCCCGGACGGCAGTTTGACGGGCTGGCGGGTGTACACGGCCTACCCGCTGCCCACCACCCACTGGCCGACAAGCGGCGCGCCCTCTGCAACCCTGATCCGCCTGCCGGAAGCATTCAGGCAAACAGCAGCCGGAGATTTCGACCCAGCCGTGTACAGCGCCAATCTGGCCATAGTCGAGGCCCTGATCAGCCGCAGGAATGTGGTCATAGCGCCGACGGATGAACGGCTGGTCGGTGTTGATCTGAATAAGGACGGCACCCTTGGTTTGGCCGAGCGGGTAGTCTATGACTGGGCCCCTCTTGAAGGTCGCCGGATGAGCTATGCGGGCCGGGCCGGCCAGGAACAGAAGGAGGGCAAGCAGCAATTGGCGGCCGGGCTGTTCCCGGTGGGCACGGAACTGCTGCAGGCGGTATCGTATCTGGATGTGGTCGATGGCACAGTCACCATGGCGCCACGGCTGCGTGAGCTGCGCTATATGAAAAAGACCTCCTGGCAAAGTTATGCCGATCTGGAAGAGGCGGCACTTGCCGAGATAAAGGAGAAGGATGATTTCCCGGCCCGCACCAGCCAGTATGTGGGCAATTTCGAGCAGGGTCTTTACAACGGCTGGGGCTGGATACTGCAGGGCTTTATTGAAGACAGCGCAGGCACATTGCGGCCGCAGAGCTATGAAGAAACCATGTCTTGCGTGGGCTGCCACGGCGGCCTGGGCGCAAGCACGGACAGTGTCTTTTCCTTTGCCCGCAAACTGGATCACCGCCGGTTCAAAGGCGGCTGGTTCCATCCGCAGGAAAAATCCCTTGCCGGGCTGGTGGAACCAAAAGTGGAAATCCGCAATGCAGGCGTGTTCTACGAATACAGCTACTATTTGATGTACAACCGGGCCGCAAGCGACCTGCGTGACCAAAGCGATGATCAAAGCAGCGATCAAAACGGGGGACAGGCTCGTTTCTTCAAGCCGGACGGCTCGGTCAAGCTGCAGGCCCTGAACCAACTGCACGATGATATATCTCTTGTGCTTACGCCCACACCGGAACGGGCCCTTGCCCTGAACAAGGCCTACAAGACCATTGTGGAAGATCAGGATTTCATCCTGGGCCGCGATGCGCAGATTCAGCCCCTAAACGAGGTCATGCACGAAAAGGTAGAGGCCGATCAGCCCACTGGGGTCAGCCAGGCTACCAATACCCTGCGTTTCGGCGGCTCGTACCTTGCCGGTTCTCTTGCGGGTTCACATTCGGGTTCTTTGCCTTGCGAGCCGTCACACACAAGGTCGCAGGCAAAGCAGCAGGCAGCAGAGCCGCAACCTGCCCGCTCCGAAGCTGATCAGGCGGCACAGGAATTTGTCATAGGTGAAGGCTCGGACGGCCCGGACGGCGAGCGCTACGAGGTCAACTGGCAGGGCGAAATTGCGCAAAGTCGCTATGCCAACCCCAGCCTGAAAGGCGTTTTCTACACCTTTCCCGACCGCATCACCCTGCCGACCAGGGTTATCGGCCCAATCACCAATGATCCCTCCTGCTATGTCTGCCACCGCATCCCCTACCCCAATGTGGCCAAGGACAATGCCTACAGCGAAGGCCCGCCGGAAACCATTGCCGCACCTGAGCGGCCCTGGCAGAACGTCTCCGCCCTCAGCACCGGCAAAGGCGCGCGCCTGGGCGGGCAATGGTCACCGGACGGCAGCCGCATAGCCTATGTGTCTGATGAAAGCGGCAGCAATCAGATCTGGCTCATGGATAAAGACGGCGGCAATACAAGACAGCTCACCAAAGGCAGCGCCATTCATGCCTGGCCCCAGTGGCACCCCCAGGGCCGGGAACTGGTGGTGTGGGGCTATGACGAGGCGGAAAAAACCCATGCCATCAAAACCATCAACAGTCAAAGTGGTGAAGCGAAAACCCTGGTGAGCAGCCGCGAGCATCTGGACCGGCCCGCATGGAGCCCGGACGGCAACTGGCTGGCCTATGCGGCTTTAACCGGCAGCAACTGGGATATCTGGCTCATGCGTGCCGACGGCAGCGACAAGCGGCAACTCACCCATGATCCCCAAATGGAGACCAACCCGCTCTGGCGGCCGGACGGCACGGCTATTGCCTACAAGGTCGCACCTGCCGGAGAATACAATTTGACCGCACAGTACTTCATGCGTTTTAAGGGGCCGGATTACAGCAAGCCGGTCATCCATCCGTGGAATGGCCCGGAAGCGGTGCAGATGAACGCCTGGAGTCCGGATGGAAGCAGCATTGCCTATACCGCCGAGGTGGTCAGCAACAGTTCCGGTAAGGACAGGGTCAGCTATGTGGCCATGGTTTCGGATATCAGTTTTCCAGAAGCAGACGGCCCGGTGCAGACGAAGAACACCATTCAGCTCTCCCAAGGCTGTACCCTGGGCGACCGTGGCCCGGTCTTTTCGCCGGACGGCACAAGCATTGCCTACTGGGCCTGGGACAAGGACTACAAGGCCTCACTCCGGCTCTATGACCGCGCAGCCCAAAAAACCTGGTCCATCACCGAAAGCGGCTGGGCCATGTATCCGCAGTGGAGTCCGGATGGAGGAAGCCTCTTATTTGAACAGTATCAGGAGGGAGACACCAATCTGCGACTGCTGCGCCTTGGTGAATAATTCCACTTCCATATCAAAGCCCTATCTGTGTCGGCATCAGAAAATACTCCTCCGGAGTACCTATTGTACGCCTGCGTCGTATTTTCTTCGCCTCCTTGATATTTTTTTGATCTGGAACTGGAATAAGGGGCGTGAGGGAAACGCCGGCTGACCTGAAGCTGAGCGCTTCGCATTGAGTGAAACGCCTCCTTGTCCGTGGCCATGAAGGGTAAACGGACTTGGAGGCGCTTTTATTGAGGCGAGAACACAGCATGGCGGACAAAAATCCCGCCACAACCGCCCGTTCCAACATGCTTTTTAAAGCGTCTGTTTAATGGAGGTAACCGTTACCTCAAGCACGCGCGTCAAAAAGGAAAACCTGTCTTTCATCCTGTCCCATTCGGGCCCGGAGGCGATGTATCGTGCCGTGCCCTCAATAAGAAAGCCGCAGCCCGGCCCCCTGCGACCTTCCACTTCCTTACTGCCCAGCGTCAGCAACACCCGGTCATTTTTCAAAATTTTCTTCTCGGTTTTTCGCATGGCCCAGGCAGGAATCAGGAGGCGGCCGTCATCCGTCTTGACCAGATAGGTGTTCCAGGTGTTGACCACATGCGCCTCATTGTCGGCGCAGGATACAATCGCTACCACTCCTTCCTTGTTCAGTACTTCCAAAAATTTTTCCGTAAACATGTTTCACTCCTTAATACAGGTTGATCGTGGATATTATGTGTCCATAATAATAACTTATCTTCGTATGCTTGAAAAAGCAAAACATTTTCAAAAAAAATGGTAGATTGCTGCATTCATCCTATAAAAGAAGGAGCTATCCATGCAGTTCAGTGTGGGCGTTGAGTATGCCTTTCATTCCCTGTTTTACATGGTCGATCTGCCGGAGCAGAAGGCGATCGGCATCAGGGAAATTGCCGGATTACACGGAATAACCGAAAGTTATCTTTCGAAAATTTTTGCGAAGTTGCGCAAGGCCGGCATAGTGCGCTCCACTGCCGGGGCTAAAGGCGGCTACGAATTGGCCAAAAGAGCAGAAGACATATCCTTTTGGGATATCATTGAAGCCATCGAGGGCTCTTCGTATTTCTTTCAATGCGCTGAAATTCGGAAAAAGAATATCTTTGTTGATGACCCCGGCATCTTTACCAGTGAGTGCCCCTGCCTGATCAAAGTGGTGATTCAGCAGGCAGAAGAACTGATGCGGAAAGAATTGCAGTCAAAATCGTTGCGCTGGCTGCACCAACAGGCCTCTGCCGATTTTGCAGCGGATAAAAAGGCAAGCATAGTCGAGTGGGCCGGAAATGTATAATCCTGCCTCGTTGTACATACCTCTCATTCCCTCAATCCAAATGAACGCTTCCGCCCCAACTCGGCTTGTTTTCATGGCGGCCGGCGCTGAAGCCCGGTTATATTCCCAGCCCTGCCCGGCGTCGTTTATAATGGCCGGCAGACAATAGATTCATTTCCGATTCTCAACTCATCCAAAGGGTTTTCCATGGATTTTCGTGAAGTATTGGCCAAGCTCACGCGCGAAGGCCGTCTGGTTCGGGTCAAGTCAGAGGTAGATACGGCCTACGAGGCCGCAGGTATTGCCAGGGCCTTTGAAGGTAAGCAGGTGGTGCTGTTTGAAAAACTCAAGGGCCGGCGCTTCCCGCTCGCCATCGGCCTGTTGTGGAATCGCGACAACCTGGCCTCGGTCTTTGACAGCACGGCGGAACGTCTTCCCTTTCTCTTCAACGATGCGGTCAAAACCCTGTACCAGAACCCGGTTGCGCCCATTGTAGTGGAAGAGGCCCAGGCCCAGGCCCAGGAAGTACAGATGCCAGAGGTGGATCTCTCCACCATTCCGGTGCCGATTCTGGCGGAAAAGGACGGCGGCCCCTATTTCGACAACTGTGTGGTTATCGCTAAAGATCCGGATACCGGCGTGCGCAACACCTCCATCCATCGTTTGATGGTCACAGGCAAAGACCGCATGGGCCTGCTCATGGATCTGGGCCGTCACCTGCGTGATTACTACGAACGGGCCGAGGCCAGGGGCGAAGCACTTGAAATCACCATCAATAACGGCGTGCATCCGGCCTATTACATCGCGGCCATCACCCCCAGCGCGGCGGCGCCCATTGATGTGGACGAACTGGCCGTGGCCTCTGCCCTGCTCAAGAAACCGGCCCGTCTGTGCCGCAGCAAAACCGTAGCGGTGGAAGGCATTGCCGATGCGCAACTCATTATGGAGGCGGAGATTCTGCCCCATGTGCGCGAGCCTGAAGGCCCCTTCGGCGAGGTGAGCGGTTATTACGCCCTGCGCGATGACCGCTGGGTGGTGCGGGTAAAGGCCGTCACCCACGCCAAAGAACCCATCATCTCCAGCCTATTGCCGGGCAAGGAGGTGTGGAATTCGGTCGGTTTAGGCGTTGAACCCAACATCTTTGATACCCTGTCCCGCCAGGTGAAAGGCCTGAAAAAGGTGTACATGAGCCATGGCGGCAGCCAGTACCATGTGATTTTGCAGATTGACCCGCCCTTAAACGGCATGGCCAAAAACGCCATCATGGCCGCCTTTGCCTGCTACCCTGCCCTGCAGATGGTGACTGCGGTCAACAGTGATGTGGATATTTACGATGCTGAGGATGTGGAGCGCGCCCTAGTGACCCGCTGCGACCCGGCCAGGGATATCATCATCATTCGGGATGCCCTGGGCCACGAACTCAACCCGGTTGCGCCCGGCGGGCTGGGCTCCAAAATGGGCTTTGACTGCACCTATCCGCTGCCCAAAGAACGCAAGTATGAGCGGGTTACCTTCAAGCAGGTGAATCTGGCCGATTATGACATCGAAGCATAAACAGAAAAAACGAATCGTTATCGGCATCAGCGGCGCCAGCGGGGCTATTCTGGGCATTGAGGCGCTCAAGATTCTGCGCGATCTGGGCGGCTATGAAAGCCACCTCATCATCTCCTCGGGCGCAGCCCTGACCATTCCCCTGGAAACATCCTACACTGTGGATGAGGTAATGGCCCTGGCCGACCACTGCCACGACAACGCCGATATCGGCGCTGCGGTGGCAAGCGGCAGTTTCCGCACCATGGGCATGATGGTTGTTCCTTGCAGCATGAAAACCGTGGCCGGCATTGCCGCCGGATTTTCCACTAATCTTTTGCTGCGCGCAGCCGATGTCACTTTAAAAGAAGCCAGACCGCTGGTGCTCATGCCAAGGGAATGTCCGCTTGGCATCATCCATCTGCGCAATCTGCTCAGCCTGGCCGAGGCCGGAGCCGCCATTGTGCCCCCCATGGTCACCTACTACAATGGCCCGACAAGTCTTGCCGACATGAACCATCATCTGCTCGGCAAGGCGCTCGACCGTTTGGGCATTGACGTGCCGGGGATGAAGCGCTGGGGCGAGGATGTGGGCTTGAAATGACAAAGGCAAGATGCCGTCAACAAGCTGAAATTTAACAGAATAGTGCGGCATGGATGAACAGAGGCGGGCAGCGAATACAGGGCTGGAGGTGCAGTTGACTACGGATACTCACAGCACCCTCAGCCTGACCAGTGGTCGCATACAAGTGCGGGCGGAACTGCTCAGGGTTGGGGAGGATGTCTGCGTGGTCTTAAGCGGCGGCGACAGGCCGCATGTCGGCTGCGCCACCTTGAGCGTGGCCCGCCCGAGCCTGGCCGACAGCAGCAAAGGCTCGGCCACCACCTCAATCTTCAATGTGACCGGCCACAAAGACGGCGAAGCCGCGCAGTACATGTCGCAGCAGCTCAGCACGGAGCTGCAAAAAACCGTGGTGGTCTGCGGTGGCATCCATGTGGCGGCCATCCAGCCGGAAGAAATTCAAGTGGTGATGGAGATGGTGCAGGCCTTGACGACTGCTATGATTGAAGAATTAAAGAGATAGATACGTTCAAAGAGAAGGAACAATGTATACGCTGGGTATTTATATGAGGAAAAGTTGGAAATACGACTTTATATCCTGTTTGGTTGGTGTCGTGAGTGGAAATTTACAATAAACTCTAACAAATATTTCATTGTGCTCCATAGTTCTTCTACAATTTGAATTTTTCTTTTATAGAGAAGCAGAAGGCATTATACAAAATAGTAGAATCTTATTTTTATGAAAAAATTAATGGTAATATTAATTAGTATAGGCGTTTGTTTTATCTTTACCTATCAATATTTCTTTGAAAGAAAGTTGTTTGAATACACAATGGTTAACGTAAATACAGATGTCCAAGGAGATGCACATTTAATTGAAATACCAGATGGACCGACCGTTTTAATAGATGCTGGTTATCAGTTAGAAGCGTTAAAATCCCTTATTCCATTGCTAAAGGAAAAAAAACTTCTGTCATAGACTATCTTTTTGTTTCTCATGCTCACAGAGATCATTACGAAGGTGTGTTTGAAATATTGAAATCAGGAATTATTATAAAACAACTTTTTACTCACCGCCCACCAGAACTTGAAAGTATCTGCACAGCAGACTGCTGTTGTGAATATAATTCATATCTTAAGTTAACGCAGATAATACCGACAACAGATGTTATTGTTGGCCAAAATATTGTTTTATCGGACAGCGTATGGATTCATATTGTTGATCTTTGGAACAATAATGATTCAATAACCGATATAAATGACACTTCTATTCTGATGAAACTTGAAACCAGTAATTATTCTATTTTTTTTGCAGGAGATCTTAATGCACTTAGAAGTAAACGTTTGGTAGAAAATATTGACGTGAGAGCAGATATATTGAAATTACCTCATCACGGGTTAGAAGGGATGGCTATTTCCGCATTTCATAAAGCGGTTGGCGCAGATGTTTTTTTAGCACCATGCCCTACGAAATATTGGAACACCGATAGATCTAAGCGGTCTAGGGATGTTGCAGCTGACATCGGCGTCCCAATATTTGTGAACGGTTTGCATGGCGATGTGTTGGTAAACGGCTACAAAGATAGATATGAGATACATACTAAGGCAACAAGCATTCCGGCTTTTTATGGCCCAAAATCAAAAAATGAAAAGTACCATCCAAACTAAAGCTTTTATTGTAGGGGATAACTGCTCTTTCATAGATTTCCAAACAGCGAGGAACCTTAAATTGTGTCGTCTGAGAGTCCACAAAACAGGGACTGAAATTTTCAAAAACCTGACTAACTGATTTAATTGGCACACTTGGTTCAGCGCAGGCAGAAAACATACATCGTTTGGCAAATAAATCTGAATCCGTGAAGTCTTAAATCAGTATTCTGCGACTCGGTATCAACCCGGCAAATTTCGAGTTACTCAAGTCATCCTATGCTGGTTTACTCGAAAGCTGGAGTGAAAATGGCCTCATGTCCTTTGATTTTCTTTGAAGGGCAACCCAAATGCTGACCGGCAGGCGCACTACTTCTGTCATGTCGCCCACCCAGAGCCCAGAAAGGCCGCGTCAGCGAGCAGGGACAAGTTGCCGCCCGTACACCTCTCTCCTTG
>JAUNUN010000059.1 GCA_030538155.1 bacterium | reverse complement strand
TCTCTGAGCCGCATCCATGGTTACTGCCTGCTCTGTACCGTTTAGCAGGCAGCCATTCAAGTGCAGCCAGTACAGGTATAATACGGTTGGTTCGCCGCCGGAGTACGAGAGCGGCTGCCGGCGAGGCTCTTCTGTGCTGACTATGAAAACGCGGGAGCGTTCAGGCCTCTGTTCCCACGCTCGAGCGTGGGAACAATCATAGCAATCATATAACTTTACGGGAAATTCAGAAAACAATCATTTTCATCATCCTGCCGTCTTAAAAAAAGCCGTGGCTCAATCAAAGCATTGCTTATCTCTCCCAGCCTGCACACACAGTTCTTCACCATTGGTGCGGGCTATGATGCTGCCGCTTGTAGCGGTGGAGAAGACCGGAATTCCCTTTTCCTGCCAGAGGCGCAGATGTTGTGTTGCCGGATGGATGCCCCGGCGGGATGCGCCTGCAGAAACCACGATCACTTTAGGTTGCACAACATCCAGAAAAGCCGGGCTGGTGGAGCCGATACTGCCGTGGTGCCCGGCCAGGAGCAGGTCGGCGCGCAGTGCTTCTCCATGCAGCTCTTCTTTTCGGCGTTCTTCACTTCCTTGGCTCTCCAGCAAGAGCTGCTCGCGACGGGCCGCACTATCGCCCGGTAAGAGCAAAGCCCTGCGGCCAAAGGCAAGCCGCACCAGCAAACTGCGGTCGTTGTCGGTAAAAAGCGCGGTCTCTTCTTCCGCTTTCACCCCGTAGCATTCCAGAATAAGGCCGGGTTCTTCAAACAAGACGGCCCTGCCCGCAACCGGCCGTATGTGCATGCCCTGTTGCTGCGCCTGTACAAGCATGGCCGGGTATGCGCCGTATGTGCTCGGATAGGTGTTGATATAGAGTTTCTTGGGCTTAAAATGCCGCAGGATAAAGGGCATGCCGCTGTAGTGATCGGCATCGGCATGACTGACGAGCACCGCATCCAAACGCCAGATTCTGCGCTGCCGCAGATAGGGCGCAATCAGGCGGCTGCCCACATCGTAGCCGTTTAAATGATAGCCGCCCGCATCGATGAGCACCCGTTTGCCTGTGGGCAGTTCAACCAGGGTCGCGGCCCCCTGCCCCACATCGATAAAGCTGATGCGCGCTTCGCGGCTGTCCCGATGCAGCCGGAGTGAATTAGTAAAGGAAAGGACCAGCGCAACACTCAGGCAACAAGCGGCCAAGCGCCGGTATCTCCGCCCCGGCCGGTTGTGCAGCAAAAGTAGAACAATGAGGAGAAAGAGCAGCATTTCAGCAGGATGCGGCGTAATCGTCCACAAGCAGGCATAGGGAATTTGAGCCGCAACCTTGAGCACGAACAAGCTCAGCTTGATGCTCAGGCTACCCATCTGCAGCAGCAGTGCAGCCACTTGGGGCAGTACCGACAAGAGCAGCATGGCGATCAACCCCAGGGGTAAGGCCCAGAGGCAGAGCAGCGGTTCTATCAACAAATTCATCAGCGGGCCGATCAACGAAACCCGGTTGAAGTGGTAGAGCATGAAGGGCAAGGTGCCGATGCTTGCCGCCACCGATACCAGCATCAGCGACACCACCAAGGCCAGGGCCTTGCTGCGGCGGCTTGATGCGGCTTTGAGATTAAAAAAGGGCAGCCGGGGTACCAGCAAAATAATGGCGGCCACTGCACTAAAGGAGAGCTGGAAGGAAGCGGTGAACAGGGCGAGCGGATGCAGGGCCAGAACCAGCAGGGCTGCACCGGCAAGCAGATGGATATGCACCCGTCGGCGGCGCAGGGCCACGGCAAAGAGCACCAGAAGTGCGGAGAGCAATGCCCGCAGCACCGGAATATTGAGCCCGGCAAGGGCGGCGTAGAGAAAGAGAACTGGAGCGGTCAGTACCAGGGCCACAGTTGGCGCGTGACTGTGCAAGAGGATCCAGGTGGAGCGTCTGAGCAGCCAGTAAAAAACAGCTGCGGCCATGCCGCCGATCAGGCTTAGGTGGAGGCCGGAGATGGCAAGGATGTGCAGGGTACCACTCATTTTGAACAGTTCCAACTGCTCTTCGGAAAGGCCCTGATAGCTGCCGATGAGCAGGGCCTGATAGACCCCGGCCGGCTCCGGCGGCAGATGCTCTCGCACAAAACGGGCGGTTTTCTGGCGAAACTGTTCGGGCGCAAAACGCAGACGCTCGCTGAACGTAGGTTCGTGTTCGGGCAAGATGATAAGCGCATCCGGCGACTGCAGCCACAGAGTGGCGTCAATACCTTTGGCCGCCTGGATCAGGGCTGGATCGGCAGGGCCGCGCTCCGGCCGCTTTTTGGGCCGTTCTGCCCAACCCAAGGCCATGATTGCGGTGCCGGGCTGTATATTCGGCGGCAATTGACCCCGCAAACGCAGGGCCACCTTGCCCGAGACCGGCTGAAAAATGCGTGGATTTGCAGCTGCATCATGGCGCGCATGATGCAGCAGACCTTGGGCCGCAACCGTGCAGCGGCTGAGGTTGCCGTCAAATTCTACCATATCCAGGATGCGGCCATGCAGTGTCACCTGGCTGCGTTCATCGAGCCGGCGTATGACTCGGTTTGTATCCGGGGGCATCTCAAGGGCCTGCCAGCCGTGCAGCAGACCAGTGCAGAAAAAAAGGGGAATACCGGCAAGAACCAAGGCATGCCTTGGTTTTATGAGCAATATGCCGATGAGAACCAGCAGGCCCAGGCCAATCAACACAAGAAGATTTAGAGGTAACGATGCAAAACCGTGGGCAAGAAAAGCATTCTCTGCCTGCAGGCTGAGTTGCCGCGCCGCACCAATCCCCAGCATGAAGGCCAGGGCCAGAAAAGAGAGGAGATGATGGCGGCACCAGGTGAGAGCCGCCACAATCGCCTGAGCGCTCATCGAACTGTTTAGAAAAGGTTACTGAAAATGCGGCATAATCAGGTCCAGATGGCGCTTGATCACGCCTCGGCGTCCCTCCAGCCAGGCAGCGGCCGCCTGGGCCATGCGCCTGCGTTCCTCTTCGTGCAGCATAAGATGCCGAAGCTCCTTTTCAACTATCGCTAAGCTGCCTTTTTCCATCTGTAAAGCCCCGCCGCAGGCCACCAGTTCTGCTGCAATTTCGCTGAAATCATCCATGTGGGGGCCAAAGCAGGTCGCCACGCCTACAGCTACGGCCTCAACCGGGTTGTGGCCGCCGAAGGGCACCAAGGAGCCGCCGATACAGGCCAGGTCCGCCATGGCATAACAGCCCGCAAGTTCGCCCAGGGTATCGAGCAGAAGTACCGGCCCATTGTTTCCATCTGCCCCGGCCAAGCTGCGGCGACGAAACTGTAACCCGTGTTGCGCGGCCATGAGGGCTATGCTTTCGGCCCGCTCGACTTGGCGCGGGGCGAGCAGCAGTTGCCATTGCGGCGCTTCTTTCAGAATGGCCGCATAAGCGGGTAGCAACAATTCTTCTTCGCCCTTGTGGGTGGAGCCGCAGATGAAAAGCGGGGCAGCCGGGTCAAAGCCGTATTCCTGCCGCATTTTTTTGGTCTTGTCAGGATCGCTCGTGCCGGAACTGTCCGCCGCAGGTCCGGCGACATCAAACTTCAAATTACCCAAGGTGTGGATACGCTTGGGATCAAGCCCCAGTTTTTCCATGTTGGCGGCATCTGCCTTGGTTTGCATGCACAGCCCGCTAAAGCAACGGAACATGGGCGCAAAAAAGTAGGCAAAGCGCTGGTATTTGGTAAAAGAGGCGGCAGAGATGCGGCCATTGACCAGGTAGGTCGGAATACCGCGCCGTGCCGATACATGCAGCCAGTTGGGCCAGAAATCCGTTTCTACCAGAATAAAGACCCGAGGTTTAATCCGGCGGATAAAGTGGCTGATGACCGGATAGAGATCATAGGGCGCGGCCAGGATAACATCGCAGTAATCGGCCAGTTGCTCCCTTGCCACCTGTTCGCCGCTGCGGGTGCCCACGCTCAAAACCAGGCGCGCTTCGGGCAGGGCCGCACGTAAGCCGCGCAAAAGCGGCTGCGCCGAGGTGACCTCACCCACCGAAAGTGCATGTACCCACACCGTATTTGTACCGGCTTTACCTTGCAGTTTTTCATGCAGACCAAAACCAAGCCGGGCCGGTACCCGACAGCGGTATTTTGTGCGCAGGAGTGCTGCACCAAGTGCCAACAGGAGCAACGGCGACAGCAAAAGAGTGAGGGCATTATAGAGTAGGAACATGGCAGGGAATTTAGAGCAGGGAGTTTGGAGTGTGGTGCGAGGAACAGGTCATGACAGCCTAAGTTTGCCTAGCCTTCAATTTAAGCGGAAAAGAGCCGGCAAGACAACTGCAAAGGGAAAGCGGGTATTCTACGGTGGACAGACTCACCCACAGTCAAGGATAGGCAAGAACGACCAAGGACTTTCAAGGCCTTGGTTTGTCCTGAAAAAAACGGTATAGTAGCAGGCTTTGGCGCAGCAGTGTGCGTGCAAACCATACAGCATACAGACCCTAATCTTCATACCCCTTGTCTCAAACTCAGGATCGATCATGCCCATTACCGACAGCTTCAAGGCCCGTCTTTATCCGCAACTGGAACGCATTACCAGCCACTTCGGCACCCCATTTCATATCTATGATGCAAGCGGCATCCGCGCCACCGGGGAACAGGTGAAAGAGACCTTTAGCCCGGCCGGTACATTCCGTGAATATTTTGCGGTCAAGGCCCTGCCAAACCCGGCCATCCTCAAGCTGATGCACTCCATGGGTTTCGGCTTTGATTGCAGCTCGGTGCCCGAATTGATGCTGGCCCGCCGAATCGGCGCGCGCGGCGAAGAAATTATGTACACCTCCAACAACACCAGCCAGGAGGATTTTCTGGTTGCGGCGGACGAGGGCGGTTGCATCCTCAACCTGGATGACATCTCCCTGGTGGCCAAGGTGCCGGTCATGCCCGAGTTGATCTGCTTTCGTTACAATCCCGGTAACCGTCGCAGCGGCAACGCCATTATCGGCAAGCCCGAAGAGGCGAAATACGGGGTCAGCCACGAACAGATTGTCGATGCCTACCGCCAGGCTCAGCAGCGCGGCGCGCGGCGCTTCGGCCTGCACACCATGTTGGCCTCAAACGAGCTGGACTACAGCTACATGGTGCAAACTGCGGCCATGCTTCTGGAGATGTGCCGACAGCTTGAGCTGGAGCTGAACATCCGCATGGAGTTCATCAATATCGGCGGCGGCCTGGGCATCCCCTACACGCCCGAAGCAAGGCCCCTTGACCTGGCCGCCATGGGTCGGGAAATCAGCCGGTTGATGCAGGATTTCCGCGCAAATTACGGCTACAGCCCGGCTCTCTACATGGAAAGCGGCCGCTTCATGACCGGGCCGCACGGGGTTTTGGTGACCAGGGTAATCAACCGCAAGGAGATCTACCGCACCTATGTGGGCGTGGATTCGTGCATGTCGTCTTTGATGCGGCCGGGCATGTACGGGGCCTACCACCACATTGAAGCGCCGGGGGCGGAGGATCGGGCCGAGGAGGTGGTGGATGTGGTTGGCTCGCTCTGCGAAAATAACGATAAATTCGCCATTCAGCGCACCCTGCCTAAGCTCGTTGAAGACGATTTGCTGGTGATTCAGGATACCGGCGCCCATGGCCAAGCCATGGGCTTCAACTACAACGGCAAACTGAGGCCGCAGGAGCTTTTGATGCGCGAGGACGGCAGCGTTGAACGCATCCGCCGGGCAGAAACCATTGAGGATTATTTTGCCACCCTGCACTTTGAAGAAAACATCCTGGCTGCTGAGAAATAATGGCAGAGCAGGTTAGCCGGCACGGCATGCACCCGGCTCAAAACCTCCGAAGAGAGCTTAAACAACTGAGCGGCCTGCCCAATATCGGCAAGGCCATGGCTGCAGATCTGAACCTCTTGGGTATCTATAAACCGGCTGATCTTATCGGCTTGGATCCCTATGCCCTGTACGAGCGGCTCTGTAGCCTTACGGCTTGCAGGCAGGATCCCTGCGTGCTTGATATCTTTCTTGCGATTACAGATTTCATGAACGGCGCTGATGCCCGGCCCTGGTGGCACTACACGGCCGAGCGTAAGCGCAAGCTGGAAAACAAAAAGATCTGACCCGGCCGGCATGTCAATAACGTCAATAACGCCACCACTTCAAATACAAACAAAAAGAGAGCGTACCATGCCTGTACATACTCCCAACCTGCCCGGCTTGCGCGCCTTGATCGTGCCGGCAAGCCTTGTCCTTTTGAGCTTTTTTCTGCTAAGTCAGGCATTCTCTGCTGATGCTGCCGCCAAACCCACCATCAAGGTCGGCGCCATTCTTGCGGAAACAGGGCCGGCCGCCTTTCTGGGCGGGCCCGAGGCGCGCTCCCTGCGCATGCTGGCAGAACGCATCAACAAGGAGGGCGGCATCGATGGCCACCCTCTTGAGGTGATTATCAAGGATTCGGGCAGCAGCCCGGAAAAGGCCATCTCCTTTGCCAAGCAGTTGATCGAAGAGGAGAAGGTGCTCGCCATTATCGGCCCTTCCACCAGCGGCGAGAGCCTGAGCATCAAAAAGATCTGCGAGATAGGCAAGACCATCATGCTTTCCTGTTCGGCGGCAGATGTGATTGTGCAACCGGTTTTGCCGCACATCTTCAAGGTTGCGCCCAGCGACGCCTATGCGGCCGATCATATCTTCAACTCCATGCAGAAAAAGGGCATCAGCAAGATAGCGGTGCTCTCCGCCAACGACGGCTTCGGCAAGGCCGGCAAGGAGCAACTGGCCAAGCATGCGCCCAGCTACGGCATCAGCATTCTGGCTGAAGAGGTGTACGACAAAAATGCCACCGACCTGTCTGCCGTAGTGGCTAAACTCAAGGCTAACTCAGGAATTCAGGCGGTGGTCAACTGGTCCATCGTGCCGGCCCAGTCCATTTTGGCCAAGAATATCCGCCAGGCCGGTTGGCAGATTCCGCTCTACCAGAGCCATGGTTTTGCCAATATCAAGTACGCCGAGGCTGCCGGCCCGGCCGCTGAAGGCATCATGTTTCCGGCCAGCCGCGTACTGGTGGCCGACATGTTGCCCGAAGGTGAGGAAAAGACCGTCCAGCTCGCCTACAAAAACGACTACGAGAGCCGGTTCAAGGAGCCGGTTTCCACCTTTGGCGGTCACAGCTACGATGCGCTGAATATCCTGGCCAAGGCCGTTACCAGCGCCGGTTCAACCGAGCCTGCCAAGGTGCGCGAGGCCGTGGAAAAAACCACCGGCCTTATCGGCACTGCCGGCACCTTCAACTATTCGGCTACCGACCACGGCGGGCTGAGCACCGAGGCCTTCACCATGCTGACCGTGCAGGACGGCAAGTTCGTTATTTTGAAAGAGTAGGATAATGCCGCAATCAAAAGCTCCTGGCCTGAGCACCTGGCTCGATGCCTGGATGCAGGCCCGAAATGTGCCGCTCTGGGGCGTGGCAGACCTGCAAGGTTTTGCCACGCCTACAGATGCAAGCGGCCGGGGTTTTGCGGCTGCTCTGGCCTTTGCCCTGCCCATGGATAGGGCCGTGATGGCAAGCATTCAAACCGGCCCCAACCAGGCCTATGCAGACCTCTATGCCTCGGTAAATGGCCGCATCAACGAGATCAGCATAGAGTTAGCTGCAGACTTGCGGCAACGCGGCATCAGGGCATTGGCCCTGGCCGCTTCAAAGCGCACCGACCCGGTCAACATTCGAGGCGATTTCCCCCATAAAACCGCAGCCACCAGGGCCGGTATCGGCTGGATCGGCCGCAACTGTCAGCTCATCACCAGAAGTTATGGTCCCTGGGTGCGTTTGGGCACCGTCTTTACGGATTTTGCCCTCAAAGAGCCGGGCCCAGCCCTTGAGCGCAGCTTTTGCGGCACCTGCACTGCATGTATCAGCGCCTGCCCGGCAGGAGCCCTGCAGGGCGCGGCCTGGTCTGCCGGCTTGGCCAGAGAGGCACAGCTCGACGCGCAGAGCTGCGACACCTGGAAAAAGACCCACTATAGCCGGTATCATAAGGGACACAATTGCGGCATCTGCTCGGCCGTGTGTCCGCACGGGCTGAAAACCTTGGCCAAAGGCCGGGGCCGTCAAAGTGCTGTTTGTCTGTAAACAACCATCCTGCAATTTCCCTAAAACCATCCACAAAAACCACCGTATGCCGGCCAGGGGCGCTACTCCGCAGGTATGGATTCTGCTTGGGCCAAAACAGGGGGATAACGCCCAGTTGCGCGCCCTGGCCCAACTGCTGACCTGGCCATGTACAGAAAAGCAGCTTGTGTTCAACCGGCTGGCAGCCCTGCCCAATATTTTTTTAGGTGCCGGCCTGCACAGCAGTAAAAATGGCGCATCACTGCTTAGGCCACCCTGGCCGGATCTTGTCATCACCATCGGCAGGCGCGGCGTGCCTGCGGCCAGGTGGGTGCAGAAACAATCAGGCGGGCGCAGCAAGCTAGTGCACCTGGGCCGCCCCTGGGGGCCGCTGCACTGGTTTGATCTGATTGTGACCACGCCCCAGTACGGCCTGCCAAAGCGGGAAAATGTGCTCCACAACAGCCTGCCTATAAGCAGCCAAAGCAAGCTAAGCAACCAATGCAGCCAAAGAAGCAGTCAGACTCAGCACGATTGCCGGGATACGGCCGTCTGGCTTGACCGCTTCAGCACTTTACCCCGACCATGGATTGCGCTTTTAAGCGGCGGCACCAGTCGCCCCTATGTGTTTGATAAAGAAACCGGGACTGCCCTTGGCCGCGCCGCAAGCGCATTCGCACAGGCCCAGGGAGGCTCCCTACTGCTCACGGCCGGTCGCCGCTGCCCGGCCGTCTCTTTTACGGCCTTAAGTGCGGCTATCAAGGCCTGCGGCTGCCCGTCCTATATCCATAACCCCCACAACCCGCACGAATCCGGCCAAGACAACCCCTATGCCGCCTACCTGGCCCTGGCAGACCGCTTCATCGTCACCAGCGACAGTGTTTCCATGGCAGCGGATGCCTGCTTGAGCGGCAAGCCGGTGAGCGTGTATGAGCTACCGCTGCACTATGATCTGCGCATGCGAGCGGCTCGCTGGTTCCGCGCCCAAGCCATGGAAAAACAAGGAAATTTCGGCAGTCTTATAAGGAAACTCTACGCCTTTCTGGTTGAGTACGGTCTGTTGACCTCTACCCGAGATGAACGTATTTTTATGGAGATGCTGCGTAAAAATGGAAAGATCGCAACCTTGGGCGAGGAAGGCACAAGCCCCGAAAGGCTCTGCTCCAACCAGCAAGAACTGGAAAACACGCTTGCCCGAATACGAGCGCTCTTTACGCACACAGGTTGAACGAAACATGGCCGAAACGAACCCCATTGCGGTCCCCTTTCTCATCGCCTTTGTCGGCTGGCACAACAGCGGTAAAACCACGGTTGCGGTGCAGGTGGCAGCCCTCTTGCACCGGCAGGGTTTTCGTATTGGAGTGCTCAAAAGCACTAAGGAAAGCGGGCTTGCGCCGGATCGCACCGGCAGCGACACCAGCCGCTACAGCAAGGCCGGGGCCCTGCGGGTGGCCTTGTCTGCGCCGGATGCGCTGATTGTGCGCGAAAATGAAGAGAGCGGTAAAAACAAAACCCGGCGCGACCCGGTCGCCCTGGTCCGCGTTCTTTTTCCTGACATGGATATTGTGCTTGTTGAGGGCTTCAAATATGCCAAACGCTTGCCCAAGATCGAGGTGCGGCGCGAAGGCATCAAAGAAGGAGCAATCAGTGCCGGGGTGTCCGGCCAGGAGGTGATCGCCCTGGTTTGCGACACACCGGTTGAAGAAAACCTGCCCTGCTTCCGCACGGATGACAGCGCAGGCATTGCCCGTTTTATTCGCGGTCTGCATGAGCAGCACATCAAACAGCACCCAACGCTGCAGCCTGAACCTGGACAACAGCGCGCTGATTGCCCCTGCACCCTCTCGACCGACAAGACACCATGACAAGCACGAAAAGCGCAGGCAACAAAGCTGCCCAACAAACGCCTGCCGCGCCCGGCCATCTCTGCCTCTGCTTCAGTCCGGACAAGGCCGCTGAGCACCGGGTAACCTCCTTGGCCGACTTTCTCCAGCACAAGGCGGCTGCAGATGCTGCCGGCTCGGGCATCACCTGGCTCCACTGCGAACAGCCGGATGCAGCCCTGGTTGCGGCCATGTAGACATCTATTGTGACAGAGGGGCGTACTCGGCAGGTATTGGTAAAGGTTTGCCTTGCTGAAAAGTTCAAGGATGCGGTGTGAACTGTAAGCAACTGAGTTGTCAGATCAAATCGAAACTCTTATTCCGTTTCCAGATTCAAGCCCGTCCTTGTGCAGATGATCGCACTTCGGCGGCTTAGCAAAACAACAAGGCCGGTCGTTTCTCGCTGAGAAGCAACCGGCCTTGTTGTAGCTTCGTAGCCTTCATCCTGCACACAGGCGCTGGAGCCAAAACTATCTTGGCCTTACCGTCATGGCTGCCATGGTTTTGATCTGGAAATAGATTTACTGCACCATGCTGTCGTTCACCTGCTGCAGGTGCCTATCAATGCGGGTGGCCAGTTCGGAAACGCTGTAGTCCACATCACCCGCATCCTCAAGCGGATCCACACCCAGGCTGTTGTACACCCGCATGAGCGCATTCTGCACCTCGGCATAGGCCAGCATGCTCTCCATCTTGGTGGCCGTGGCCTGCAAGTTGGCCCGAATGCGGCCATAACCGCGCTCACCCTCGCGCTGGCTGTCGCGCTTCAGCACACCTGCCAAGTTCGCGCTCACATCTTCAAGCTCAGAGGCGTCTTCATACTTCTTCAGGGCAATGCCGTAGCGGTTGATGGCCAAATGCACCTGGGCCAAAACAGCCATGGAAAGCGCCTGATGTCGCGCCAAGGCCAACTCTTCCTCGGCCTGGTACACGCCCTTCTTGCCCAAACCCTGGGCTGCGCCCAAAAGGTTCCAGCTTAACAGCACCCCAACCTCGTTCCAGCTCTCATTGTACAGATACTCGTTGGTGTCGTTGCTGAGCTGGCCCCAAAACTCCACATGCGGCAGCATCTCCAAGATGGATTTCTTCACCTCTGCCTGGCTGATCTTCAGCTTGCTGTCTTCCATGCGCAGCTCGGGCCGGTGCTGCAGGGCCATGCCCTCAAGTTTGCCGGCATCTGCAGCAATCACGGGCAAAGATTCCCGCACCACTGCCTCAAGCTTGTACTGGGTATTGGGCGGCAGGTTCAAAAGCGCATTCAAATGGATGCGGCCCTGGGCCAACTGTTCCTGCAGGTTGCGCATGTTGTAGCGAATCTGCAACAACTCGCGCTGCTGGGTCAGCCCTTCCTTGGGGTCGATCCGGCCTGTGTTGGCCAAGGTCTTGAAATGCACCAGGGATTTATCGCTCTCAGCGGCAATCGCATCCACATCGGCCAAGAGTTCCTGGGCAATATAGGCGCGCCAGTAGGCCTCCTGCACATCCTGAATAATATTCTGCACCACCTTGCGGCGCTGCTCTTCAGCAATGGCTATCTCGTCGGTCTTCTGTGCAACCGTAAAATAGGTGAGGCCAAAGTCAATCACATCCCAAGAGGCGCGCAGGGTGCTCAGGGTGTGGTCTTTTTCCTGCGAGGTCGAATACTCCAGGCTGATGTCGCCGGTCAAAAGCGAGCGGCTCACTGCGCCGGGCTCGTTGTTGCGCGAGGAATAACCCGCACTGGCCACCACCTCGGGCAGATAGGAGAGCCGGGCCATGTTAAGCTGTTCGCGGGCCACCGCAGTTTCCATCATCTTTACCCGGTGATCCAAGTTGTATTTCAGGGCCCGGGCAATGGCCATGGGCAGGGTCAGGTTACCCTGCAAAGGCTCCATGGCCGCATCCTTGTTCATTTGGCTCTGGAAGGCAGCACTTCTGTCTTGGCGCAGATCCATATCCGGCTTCGGATTCTTGGTGCCGCAGCCTGCCAAAAGTGCCAAGGCCACTCCCAGGGTCACGGTTGAACGGATCGTGGTTTTTTTCATCTTCTCTCCTTGTGTACCGTCGGTGAATAGTAGGGTTTATCGTTCCCAGGCTCCAACGTGGGAACGAACAAGACGATATGCTCGATAATTTGAGGAACGATAATTTTTTATGCCTGCTCATGGTGTGCGCCGGTGCATCTTGCTGATATCGGCATCATTTTTCTTCCGCAAAAATGCGGCTCAAACGTTCTATGTCACGATTCAGATTATCCGCACGGCTCAACTGATTCTGCAAAGTACGGGATTCGGCCAAAACCGGGGACAGACCGCTTTCCCCGCCGCCGGTGAGCGCCTCGCCATCCAGAATGCTGTTGAGCACACGGTTCAACTCCTCCAGCATCTTGGCATCCATCGGCCCGCTAAAGCCGTTGAACGGATCCTGCGCGCCGCCCAAGGCATCGTAGCGCAACATTTCCGTGCCCGGGGTGCCGGTGCCGTACCAGCGTTCCACCCGCTCCCAAGTATGGTTCACCGTGTCATGGATATACTGGCGGATTTCAGTGCCCAGGAGTTGATCCAGCCCTTCATCCAGATTGAGCGTAGTATCCGGGCTAAGCGCACGGGGAGTTGACGGTTCCTCCAATTCAGGCGCGAGCAAACCGTCACGCTGTCCCCGCCCTGCCAAGAAGCCCATACCTGCGCCCTGCCCGGCAGCAGACATACTGCTGTTCAAAACATGCAGACCGGTGGAACCAAAGGGAGCTCGTGCCGGATCAGCTTGTACAGGCGATACCGGTTGCGGTGTGGCTATGCCGGGTTGAGGCTTTGGCCCGATGGGCTTCTGCTGCTCAGCAACAATAGTGATATTCAGCGTGCTTATTGCAGTATTGCCCGCCGCATCGGTTGCCGTTATGCGAACAGGATACTGGCCGGTAGGCAGGATTGTCGTGGTTACGCTCCAATTGCCATCGCTGTCCACTGTGGTGGTCAGGGTCTGGCCGCCGATGTTCACGGTAATGCTTGCGCCCGGCTCACCAGTGCCGCTGATGGTCGGGGTGTTGTCAGTGGTAATGCCGTCACCGACAACACCGCTGTCGCTGGAGGGATCGAGCTGGGCAGTGACAGCCGAAGTCGTATCAATGGTAATCGGCACCGTGGTGGCGGCAGTATTACCAGCTGCATCTTTTGCCGTCACCTGGGCTGTATAAGGGCCGTCAGCCAAAGGCGTAGTCGGCGTCACACTCCAATTGCCATCGCTGTCCACTGTGGTGGTCAGGGATTGGCCGCCGATGTTCACCGTAATGCTTGCGCCTGGCTCACCAGTGCCGCTGATGGTCGGGGTATTGTCAGTGGTAATGCCGTCACCGACAATACCGCTGTCACTGGCCGGATCGAGCTGGGCAGTTACATTCGAAGTGGTATCAATGGTAATCGGCACCGTGGTTGTGGCGGTTTTGCCAGCGATTGTTTCGGTAATTTGGGCGGTATAAGAGCCGTCAGCCAAAGGTACAGACGGCGTTGCGCTCCAATCGCCGTTGCTGTTCACTGTGGTGGTCAGGGATTGGCCGCCGATGTTCACCGTGATGCTTGCACCCGGCTCACCCGTGCCGCTGATGGTCGGGGTGTTGTCGTTGGTGATGCCGTCACCAACAATTCCGCTATCACTGGCCGGATCAAGCTGAGCAGTAACTTTTGGAACGTTCGCATCAACAACCGTGCCCGTGGCGCTGGGCGCCGTGCCGGTGTTGGCGCCGG
>JAUNUN010000058.1 GCA_030538155.1 bacterium | reverse complement strand
AATGGATGAAAAATCTCACCAAGAAGCACTATGAGTATTCTTCGAGGGAGCCTTAAGTGCTTCAATCCTGGCATTGTTGTAGCCTGATACCCACGCGCAAGGATGGCTTCGCGATGATTCCCTACTATTTTTAGAGCCTTACGCACTGGTTTAAGCAGATCGATATCCGCAACCAGCTTCAAGGCAACATTCATGAAATTGGTCAGTCGCCATTGTGCGCCTCGCATCGAAGTCGCCTTGCGCACCCAGCGCAGCATCTCCTTGATACGCCATGCCTTTGAGGTTTGCGTATCCATACTCATCAGTTCCGCCAAGGCATTGATCTGCTTCTCCGTTAATGGGCCGTCGGCATTTTTCAGGGTAGCCTTCATCGATGATCTGCCCCTTTTCCGCACGAAAACCGGCATCGTTGAGAAATCGGTCAAAGCGGAAAAACAGCTCTTCCACCAGCTGGGCCCTGGTCAACTGTTCACGAAACAGCCGGATGGTGGTAGCGTCCGGCACCTTGCTTGCGGCATGCAGGCCGAGAAAGCGTGAAAAAGAATAGCGGTCAAGAATCTGGAACTCCAGTGCTTGGTCCGAGAGGTTGTAGAGCGATTGCAGGATAAGGGCCTTGAAGAGCAGCACTACGTCATAGCCCTTGGCGCCGGCAGCAGATTTTCTTGGTTTTTGTCGTACCTGCTCCAAAGTGGGGCGAAACTGCTCCCAATCAATGGCTTGGTTGAGCTTGGAGAGTGGATCGCCTGCCTTATCGATTCTGTTCAGCCTGGTATTGAAATCAAGAAATCCGAGTTGGTGCATGCCGGTCTCCGCAGACAGGTAGTGTGTGTAACAATTTCTTGATACAATACCATATCATGCTGATATTACGACATAAACATACAGTTTTATTGCACTTTCATTGCAACGATTTTTCGAGGAACCCATCAGAAGTGCTTGGGGCGCCCGAACAAAACTTTTGTCCACAGTTGAAGGGCTAAAAAAGCCCGGATCCTTGATTTGTCTTCATTTTTTGCCATATGATCATAGGAATGCCCGGATTTTCCTGCGTGTATAAGAATAAATGAAGTTTGCAATACAATGATCTAATGCTTCCTGATCTAACGTTTCCCAAGGTTTTATGACGGGTATGACATCGACCCTAGTCTGAGTTAGCCCGCTGAAAAATTATCCCATCCTGCAAGATGAGGGCTACATGGCTACTATAGATCGGATTTATGAGCTGCTCGCTCTTCTGCACGCTCGGCGCTATCCGGTGACCAGTGCTGATCTTGCTGCTGAATTGGAATGCTCCATCCCCACGGTCAAACGCTACCTTGCCAAACTCCGCAACCAGTACGAAGCGCCCGTTCGCTACGACTTCAAATACCAAGGCTATGTGCTGGACAAAACAGATGACGAATCCATCCAGTTTCCCGGCCTGTGGTTCAATGTCTCCGAGCTGCACTCTCTGCTCACCATCCATGAACTGATCGACAAACTCGACCCTGGTTTTCTCAGAACAGAATTGCTGCCCCTGCGCAGCCGCATCGAAAAACTGCTCACTCTGCGCGGGGTCAACACGGGTGAACTGAGCCGGAGGTTCATGTTCATCGGTATCGGCGTTCGGCTGTGTTGCCCGCTGACCTTTAAACTTGTGGCCTCGGCGGTCATGGAGCGCAAACGGCTGAAACTGCGCTACCACAGCCGTGGGCGCGACAAGCAGGGCATGCGCCATGTTTCACCGCAGCGGCTCATCTACTATCGCGGCAACTGGTATTTGGCGGTCTACTGCCACAGCCGCCGCGCCCTGCGCACGCTCTCTTTAGACCGGATGAGCGAGGTGGTGCCGCAGGAAACCACCTGCGTGGAGATTGAGGAAGAAGTGCTGCACAGTCATTTCACCGCCTCTTTCGGTATCTTTGCCGGCCAACCACAGCAGGAAGCGGTGCTGGTCTTCTCACGGGAAAGCGCCCGCTGGGTCGCGGATGAACGCTGGCACCCAAACCAGCAGGGCCAATGGCTGGCGGACGGCAGCTTTGAACTGCGTCTGCCCTACGCCGATGAGCGCGAACTGATAATGGAAATTCTTCGCCACGGCCCGGAAGTGCGGGTGATCGCCCCGCCGGAACTGGCGCAAGCGGTGGCAGAGCGACTACGCCAGGCCCTGAACCGCTACAAAAAAATGGAGTGAATGCACAATATTTCGGCGGCGGATCACTTTCTGATATCCACAGTGAATAGGATGATGGTGAAAGGAGCAGCGTCCCTCATCCGTAATCAAGGCCCGCCACGTTTTTTTGACGCCATGGCACGATGCAGGGGGGGGGAAAAGCAAATCATCACAGGCGAATCAAATGGACGAATCAATAGACAAAACCATATGCAGACGTGATTTTCTTGGCGCTTTACTGGCCACCCCCCTACTGGTAGGGCTGAGCGCCGGAACGGTTGCGGCCCAGCCTGCCGCACGAGAAACCATACCTTTATGCCGCTGTCTGGTGGCCGGTTTTCAGTACCACCAGGGGCCGACCATGCTGCCGCAGCTTGCTGTCGGACAGGCGCTTGTGCTGCAACGGGAGCCCGCAAACCCGTATGATGCCCTAGCCATTGCCGTGCACACCCAAACCGGCACAAAACTCGGCTATCTTCCCCGGCGGCTCAATGAAATCCCGGCTAATCTCATGGATGGCGGCCGGCACCTTACCGCAAGCATTACCACCCTCACAGCCAAGGCGCCTACCTGGGAAATGGTGGAGCTGGAGCTCTATTTTGGATGAGTTGAACGAGAATGATGAAGCAGCGCGCCTTCAGAAGAGAAGCCTGCAACCAGATAAATTCACCACTCTACAGATAGGCGCTGCGTGGATGCACACCCCCTTGCAAGCAGTCACCTTATATCAGGAGGTAGACCAGAAATGACTTTTGCTGATTTTTTCCAAGCCGCTACCGGTAATGCTCCTTATGGCTACCAATGCCGGCTTGCCTGCGGTGATGCTGCGGCTCCTGCCAGGCCAGACACTCTGACAACCGGTACAGACTGTACTTCCCGCCTAATTTCCATTCCTACCGGGTTGGGTAAAACAGCAGCCGTGATCCTTGCCTGGCTGTGGAATCGTGTTGCCCTGGGCAAGGAAGATTGGCCGCGCCGCCTGGTGTATTGCCTGCCCATGCGCACCCTGGTCGAGCAAACGCGTGACGAAATTGGACTTTGGCTCGATGCCCTGGCTAAAAAATATCCCGACAACCCTGATTTTGCCTGGCTTGCCTGCCGCTCCCCCATCATCCTTATGGGTGGTGAAGAAAACGATGCAGCCCGCCGCCAGTGGGATATCTATCCGGAAAAACCCGCCATCCTTATCGGCACCCAGGATATGCTGCTTTCCCGCGCGCTCAACCGGGGCTACGGCATGTCTCGCGCCCGCTGGCCCATGCACTTTGCCTTGTTAAATAACGATGCCCTGTGGGTGGCGGATGAAACGCAGTTGATGGATGTGGGCCTGGCAACGTCTTCACAACTCCAATCCTTTCGCAACGATGATCAGCACAAAAATTTTTATGCCGCACACACCTGGTGGATGAGTGCAACCCTGCAGCCCGGCTGGTTAAAAACCCCGGAATCGGCTCTGTACCTGCCGGCACTGCAAGAGGCGATGCTGGAAACGTCTGCACAGGATCGCTTTGGCCCTTTATGGGATGGGGTAGAAAAGACCCTGCACCTGGCAGGCCCTTTGGCAGAAAAGCAGCTGGCAGCATTTGCAATGGAACAATCAGATGATGCGCAAACAACCCTTATTATTGTCAATACGGTGAAACGGGCTGTTGCGGTCTACGATGCGCTGGCTAAAAACAAGCAGGTGCAGACAAACAGGGATATACATCTGGTGCATTCCCGCTTTCGCCCTTGCGACAGGGCCAAGTGGCGGGGTTCCTTTTTGCGGCGGCATGCCCCGGTCAACAAGGCCCGCATTATTGTGGCCACACAGGTTGTAGAAGCAGGCGTTGATATTTCCGCAGATGTACTCCTCACTGACCTTGCCCCCTGGACAAGCCTTGTGCAGCGCTTTGGCCGAGCCGCTCGCTATGGCGGCCGGGCCCACATTTATGTGGTTGATGTTGAGGAAAAGAAAGCTGCTCCCTATGACTACGCAGAACTGGAGGCCGCTGCTACAGCCCTGAAAAATTTGGCGGATGTTTCCATTCAATCCCTGGAAAATTTTGAGCAATCGCTTGCTGCAGAGCAGAAGCGCGAGCTGTACCCCTATGCGCCGCTCTTTCTGCTGCTGCGGCAGGAGCTGGAGGAACTCTTTGATACCTCTGCCGACTTGAGCGGTGCAGACCTGGATATTTCCCGCTTTATTCGCAGCGGCGAGGAGAACGACTGCCAAATTGCCTGGGTACAACTGGAGAAAGACGAAACACCCCCTGCCCGCCTGCAGCCCTCTCGTGAAGAACTATGCAGCATTTCCATTGCTGATGCGCGCAAGTTCATCAAAACCAAAAAAGGCATGCTCTGGAAATGGGATTATCTCGACAAAAGCTGGATACCGGCAAACGAAGCTGAAGTCTATCCGGGTCTGATCCTCCTAGCCGATGCCAGGGCTGGCAGTTATGACAGTGTAAGAGGTTTTGATCCTGCAATAAAAAAGCCTGTGCCTTGTCCGGCCGTACAGCTCCAGCTCTCGCCGCTAACAGCTGCCGATGCGGCTGAAGAGGATGAATCCCTGTCGGAAACCAAGGGGTGGCAAAGCATTGCCGAACATGGACACAGGGCGGCAGATATTTTGCAAGCCATCCATATTGCCCCTCCTGCACTTGCCAGTCTCCTTGATGCCGTTCTTCGCTGGCATGACCTTGGCAAGGCACATCCTGCCTTTGTTTCCATCATCAGGCCCGATGCTCCTGGTCATCCTGGCGGAAGTATCGCCAAAGCACCCCAAGCTGCCTGGATACGACCACCACGCTACCAGATATCCGACGCAGATCAGCGCCCCGGATTCCGCCACGAACTGGCCTCAATTCTTGCCCTGATTGACCTTTTGCAACAATGCGCGCCCAACCATCCGGCCCTGCTTGGCCCCTGGGCAAACTATGTACAAAACGGGCAGACAGCCTCACCAGAACAGACCGCACAGGTTGGACAAACCACGCCCATACAAAGCTATCTCCTCCAACTTGCAGCAGAAGAGTTTAACCTGCTCCTCTACCTGATCGCCTCGCATCACGGCAAAGTGCGCGTCTGTATGCAGGCATCGCCAGCCGATCAGAGGCATCCGGTGGCAAAAACCGGATCCACCATGCCCATAAGGGGGATTATTGCAGGCGATACTGTTCCTGCCCTGCAGCTCACTATGGCAGACGGCAGCCTTACTCCTCTTCCGGAAACACGCCTGGGCCTGGAACCGGCAAAAATTGGTTTGTCTGCACAAACCGGTGC
This sequence comes from bacterium, assembly GCA_030538155.1. Lineage (GTDB taxonomy): Bacteria > Desulfobacterota > Desulfobulbia > Desulfobulbales > Desulfobulbaceae > Desulfobulbus. Next base: position 8,405 of record JAUNUN010000058.1, on the reverse strand, counting down.
AAGCTGGTCAGAACGCTGCACCACCCTGCTTATACAGTATGGCCCCTTTGCCCTTGCCTGGCTGGAAACATTAATCCGCGCTGCAGATACCCGGGCTTCCATGGAGGAAGAGCAAGCATGAACATACATTTTCACACATTAACAGGTTGTTCTCCCACACCACTTGCCCATTATCTTAAGGCATTGGGCGTTCTGCGCCTGGTTTCTGAACAGGTAGATCCGCTTGCCAGGGGTGCCTGGCAAGACGAGGCCTTTGTACTAGCCACAAAGCTTTCTGCCGAAGAACTCGCTGATTTTTTTCTGACCCAATACCAGCCCACACCCCTGATTTCGCCGTGGAATCGTGGCTCAGGTTTTTTGTCCGACACAGACAAGGCCGCAACATTTCTTGCCGACATAGAAAGATCGCCCTTGCCGCGATTAAAACTGTATCAGGCGGGAATACAGGATGCCAGAAGCGGGCAGCATTTGGCCGCATTAAAAAATGCCGTCAACAATAAAAAAGAATTTGACAGCCTCAAGCCCCACTACATTGCAGAATGCCGGCAGTATTGGCGAGGGCCACATCTTGAGTGGTTGGAAGCGGCTGTTATTATCCAGGCAGACCGTTCCATGTCCTGGCCGGCACTTTTTGGCACAGGCGGCAACGATGGTCGCCTGGATTTTACCGACAATTTCCGCCAGCGCTTTGCCGAGCTGTTTAACCTGGAAGATGCAAGCGCCCCCATCCCGGAAAAAACCCGGAGCCTGCTGGCCCATGCCCTGTTTGCAGTTCCTGCCCTTGGCAGCGGCAATGCTGCCATAGGCTTTTATATGCCGGGCGTGGCAGGTGGGGCAAACAGCTCCAACGGGCTTGAAGGCCGGGCAAATGTCAATCCCTGGGATTTTATCCTTTTCTTTGAAGGAACGGTCCTTTTTGCTGCTGCGGCTTCACGCCGGTTAAAAACCGGTCTGGCCGGGGCAGGATCTGCCCCCTTTGCCATAATGGCACAGGCAGCAGGGCACCTATCGTCTAGTGTAGATGACAAGGCGACACGGGGGGAACAATGGATGCCGCTCTGGCCGCAGTTCGCAACTATGCAGGAAGTTCGTTCCTTGCTTGGCGAAGGCCGCGCCCAACTGGGCCGCACAACCACTCGCGAGCCGGTTGAAATGGCCCGTGCTGTTGCCCGTCTTGGGGTCAATCGTGGCATCAACGCATTCGAACGTTTCGCCTATCTCGAACGAAACGGTCAGGCGAACTTTGCCGTCCCGCTGGGGCGCTGGCAGGTTACCAGTCAGCCGTATCAGGAGTTACTGAGCGATCTGGACGATTGGCTTGCGCGTGTACACAGGGCCAGCCGGGGCGACAGGGCTGCCAAATCTCTCGTCATTGCGGTTAAACGCCTAGACGATGCCATTCTTGCTGCTACTGCAAATGGGGCACTGCCCCTGCGCTGGCAAAACATCCTCTTGGCCATAGCCGACATTGACTTACTTGCAGCAAAAGGCGTGCTTGATAGCAAAGATCCGAATGGAAGCACCAGAAAAGGTCCTCTCCTTAGCTCTCTGCAGCCAGGCTGGATTTGCGCAGCCGATGATGCCAGCCCGGAGTTTCGCTTGGCAGTTGCCCTTGCTACCCAATACGGTATTCGTCGTCACTGGCTGCCGCTGAACAAATTTGGGCGCCTTGATGATACCGGCTCGACCGCCGTGGTTTGTTTTGGCCGAGACCTGATTGCCGACAGCATTGCCTGTATTGACCGGCGGCTGGTGGAATCCGCCGCTAATGGCTCCCGCAGCATTGAACAAACCCCTATCCACCAAAACTTGTGCGCCGACGTGCGGGACATTGCCGCTTTTTTGCAAGGAAGCCTAGACCACGAGCGCATCCTCTATCTTGCCCGCGCCTTTATGACCCTGGACAGCAATGCCCTGAAAGCACAGGACAAAATCCCGCTGGCCCGCGCCAAGGATCAGGTTCTGATTGACGACACCTTCCCGCTCTTCCGGCTCTGTCTGGAAGCAAAGCATTGGCACGCAACAAAATCTGATCAGACAACGAGTGCTGCCGTTCCTGCACGTGCCGATATTTTTCGCAGACTGGCTTCTGGCGACATGGCCAATGCCATCCGGCTTGCAGTCAGGCACCTTAAGGCACATGGCATTGTTTCGCCCATACAACTAGGCACTGGTAAGGCTCGCCTTCTGGCAGCCAGTTTAATCTTCCCCCTGTCCCGTTCTTCCCGCGAGCGTCTGATACAGGATTTCGCAATCAACCCAACCGACAACAAAAGGAACAGTAACCCATGAGCATTGATCTGAACATTCTGGACAACAGCCACCGCATCCTTTTCAACATCCCCCTGCGCCCCATCCAGGGAGATCGTTTCCAGCCCACAGGCTTTCCCAGTCTGGGGGCAGCGACCTATCAAACCAAAGAGGGCACAAAGCTTTTGGTGGAGTCTGCACAAAGCATGGCCAACCGTCTGGAGGCAAGCATTTGGGACGAAGCCGCACAAAAACCGGTACAGGATGCAGAGGGAATTTCCTACATTAGAGTAGAAAGAAACGGGCAATTTCTGACCTCTTCCATTCTCGAAGCCCACCGGATCAACAGCCCGTATCTACTCGAAGGCAGTGACAAGGCATTTTTTAATGAACTGAAGGCATCCCTTGGAGGGCTGGCAGAGGGTCCGATCAACCGTAGACTGCTTGCCGAAACACTGTTCAAATATGACAGTAATGCGCTCTTGCATGGAGTTTTTCTGGCCAAAAAAGAACTGGCCGGCGGCCGGCTGCGTATTGCCCGCGCCCTTTCTGCCTTTGTTGAAGCCGAAGGCGTGGAACTTGCCGCTTCCGGCGGTGTAAAAAATGACCATGTCAACCCTTCCGGCGATACCAGCCAGGGCTTTGGCAATGTGCCCTTTGCCCGCGACGAGTATACCGCCCAAAAGATTGTTCTGTATATCAACCTCGATCTTGACCAGATCCGTGGCTATGGCCTGGGTCAGGATGCGACTCGCCTGCTGGTGGTGCTGGCCCTGTACAAGCTGCGAGCGCTCCTTTCTGGTTCTCTGCGTTTTCGTACGGCCTGCGATCTGGAACCGACAGAAGAAATAATTACTGCTGTACGTCCAGCTGGTTTCGTTTTACCCACACAGGCAGAACTGGCTGCAGCCCTAAAGGAAGCCATTCATGCCAATGCAGGGGTTCTCAAACAAGGCATTGTGCAATTTAACGACAAACTGACCAAAGGGAAGGACGACAAATCTGCCAAGCAGCAATAAGGAGTCAGCATGCCCACGCTTTCCATCCGTTGTACCGGCGGGCACTACCACGCCACACCCTGGAATAAAGCCCAAAATGAAGGAGCTGTAGAATGGCCACCCTCTCCCTGGCGTATCCTGCGAGCACTCATTGCCACAGGCTATGCCAAGCTGGAGGAATGGCAGGATGGTATTGTGCCGGAACAAGCAAAAACACTTATCGAAAAACTTGCTGCCGTAGCGCCCTCCTACTGGTTGCCAGAGGCCTCCGGCGCCCATTCGCGCCACTATATGCCCATTAAGGGTACAACGACTCTTGTGCTTGATGCACGGGCGGTTCTTGGTACGCATCATCAGCCGCTTTTGGTGCATTGGGATGTGGAGCTTAAGCCGGAAGAAAGAGATCTTCTTGCCAGAATGGCAGCCTGCCTTGGGTATCTTGGTCGGGCCGAATCCTGGACAGAATGCACCCTGATTGACGATGTGCCCCTAACTGACGACTGGGTTCGACCCTGCGAATATGTACCCTCGACACTTGTTGGCCCCGGTTGGGAGCAGATTCCGCTTATCGCTCCTGTTGCTGTGCCAGCTTATCAGGCCTGGCGGCAAGGCGCCTTTACCAGGGAGTTTGGCGATACAAAACCCAAAGCCGGCGAACTGAAAAAATTCAATTCGCTGTACCCTGCCGACTTGCTGGCCTGCCTACAGGTAGAAACGAGCTGGCTGCAGGCTAAGGGTTGGAGCCAGCCGCCGGGTTCGCAGTTTGTGCTCTACTGGCGCCCTGCCCGCAATACGCTGGGGGTTGCGCCGCCGCTTACTGTTCGGCGGCAAGCCCGCCCGCCTGTGCCCTTTGTTTTGCTGGCCCTGGCCACCCATGCCCGTAGTCGCTCCCCAATGCCGCTTGCCAGGCGTACCCTGCCGCAGGCAGAGTTGCTCCACCAAAGTATTGCAAGTTTTGTGGGCAAGACAGGGAGTGCCCAGGCTGCTGCAGAACTCTTAGGTCTGGATGAGCAGCAAAAGCCGCGGCAAGGGCATCAACACGCCCATATCTTGCCGCTATGTCTGCTCAAAAAAGACCAGCATCTCGATCATGTTTTGATATGGGCGCCCGGAGGGCTCAGCAGTATTTCGCAGGATGTGCTGCGCCGCATCAGAAAAACCTACATGAAAGGTGGAGTGGGCACAGTTTCGGTCCGCTTTGCCGGATCAGGAACAGCGGAAGACTTAGCCGCCATAGAGGCGCTGCGGCCCATGCTTTGTGCTGCCCGCGTTTGGCAATCCCTCTCACCACTAATTTTGCCGCGCCACCGGAAGGCCAGGGGTAAAGACACGCCGGATGGGCAAATACTTGCTGAGCTTGCCTCCCGCGGTTTTCCTGTGCCGAAAAAAATTGAATGGTTACGCGATGAAAGCATTGCCATGCGCCACTATATCCGCACCCGCCGCAAGAGTGCGCCGCCCGAAGACTATGGCTACGCCCTACGCCTTACTTTTGCCGAAGCAATAAACGGCCCGCTCTGCCTGGGCTATGCCTCCCACTTTGGCCTTGGGCTCTTTGCACCTGTTGCCGGCAACAACAAGGAGCGTCTGGGGTACTGTGGATAGCGATATACCCGTAAAAAAGTATTATCTGGAAGGTGATATGCTCCATAACTGCGCTACTCGCATTCTGGATACTGCCAATTTCCTGAACGATAGAGACTGCCATGGAACACCGCAACCCCATCCTCCCCCTCATCCCTGTGCGCATGGTGAACGAATATGTGTATTGCCCACGCTTGGCCTACATGATGTGGGTGCAGGGGGAGTTCACTCACAATGCCGACACCGTGGAAGGGGCTATCCGCCATAAACGGGTAGACAAGGCGGGCGGCAAGCTGCCTGCTGCCACCGATGCAGAGCCTGAAACCATCCATGCCCGATCAGTGGCGCTCAGTTCCGAAAAGCTGGGTATTACGGCAAAAATTGATCTGGTAGAAGGCAGGGGCCACAGCGTGCAACCGGTGGATTACAAAAAGGGCAAGCGGCCCCACGTGCCGGCCGGAGCCTATGCGCCGGAACGGGTTCAGGTTTGTGCCCAGGGTCTGCTTTTGCGCGAGCACGGCTACCAAAGCGACCATGGTTTTCTCTACTTTGTCGGCTCGCGCGAGCGGGTGCGGGTCGATTTTGATGAACTGTTGCTCACCGAAACTTTGGCAGCCATCCATGGGTTAGGCGAGCTCAGCCAAAAGGAGCAGCCACCGCCTCCATTGATTGATAGCCCCAAATGCGGCCGTTGCTCCTTAATCGGCATCTGTCTGCCCGATGAGATCGGCCTGCTCACTCAAAAGCGGGACGACATTCGCCCGCTCTATCCACAGGCCAAAACAGCCTTGCCGCTCTATGTGCAGTCGCCGGCCGGCTACGTACGCAAGAATGGCGAGCAGTTGATTATCGAAGAAAACCGTGAGCGCGTGGCCGAGGCCCGGTTACTGGATGTTTCGCAGGTGGTGCTGTACGGCCACTGCGGCATCAGCACGCCTGCCCTGCAGGAATGCTGCAAACGCGAAATTCCCATCACCTTTATGAGTTACGGCGGCTGGTTTATCGGCCATTGCGTTGGCACCGGGCACCACAATGTACAGATCCGCACGGCCCAGTATCGGGCCAGTTTTGACGAAACAGCCTGCCTGGCCCTGGCGCGGCGCTTTGTTGCCGCCAAAATACAAAATTGCCGTACTCTCTTGCGAAGAAACTGGAAGGGCGGCGAGGCCGGAGAAGAAAGCCCCTCTGAGCACTTAGTCGGCCTCAAAAGGGATATGCTGCAGGCGGCGCGCTGTCCCTCGCTGCAAGCGCTTCTCGGCGTGGAAGGCAATGCGGCCCGGCGTTACTTTGCCCGGTTTACAGCCATGCTTTCCGCGGAAAAACGAGCCGTTGCCGGAGGATTTCATTTCGAGCGACGTAACCGTCGTCCGCCCAAAGATCCTGTCAATGCCCTGCTCTCTTTTGCCTACGCCATGCTGACCAGAGAGTGGACGGTGAGCTTGTCGGCAGTCGGGCTGGATCCGTATCGCGGCTTTTTTCATCAAATGCGCTTTTCCAGGCCGGCCCTGGCCCTGGACATGATGGAACCCTTCCGGCCTTTGGTAGCGGATTCAACCGTTATCACCGTCATCAATAACGGCGAAATCAGGGAAGAAGACTTCATAGTTACCGCAACCGGCTGCAATCTAAAAGCAAGCGGACGCAAACGTTTTATTGCCGCCTTTGAACGCAGAATGAGCCAGGAAGTGACCCATCCCATTTTTAACTATCGCCTCAGTTATCGGCGGCTGTTCGAGGTGCAGGCCCGACTCTTGGGCCGCTATTTGACAAAGGAAATCGCCCGCTTTCCCAACTTTGTCACCCGGTGAAAGGCAATGCCATGGAGCATGTGTATCTTGTTTGCTACGACATCTGCGACCAAAAGCGCTGGCGTAAAATCTACAAAACTATGAAAGGTTACGGCGTCTGGCTGCAACTCTCGGTCTTTCAATGCCGGCTGAATCGGCAAAATCTGCTGCGCATGACCGCCTGCCTCAACGAACTGATGAATGCCGACGAAGACCATGTCATGATTATTGATGTCGGCCCGGCCGAGAGTGTAAGCATTCGGGTGGAAAGTTTCGGCAAGCCGTTTGTGCCCATTGAGCAGCGGGCCATAATTGTATAATTTTTGCCGTCATCCAGCGAGAGCTGCAGTGGCGTACGAAACCCCGGGAACGCTCGCGTGGGCTATGTTCTTTGAAAATTTAATATTTTTTAGGAGAAAGTTTTTTCAGGATGCAGTAATGAATCGTGTAGTCGCAGCAAGGCAACACCCCTCGCAATGTCCATCGCCAGCCATGGACTATGGCCGCTTGACAGAGATGCCGATTTCCGGGGCGATCCAGCCCCGGCCCCATTGAAGCGCGGGTCTGCGGCTAAAGAGTGGGCCGGAAAAACTGCATGATTTCCGGGGCGATCCAGCCCCGGCCCCATTGAAGCGCCAGCCGATCCGCCGCCTTGTTGCTCCCCTTAGCCGATTTCCGGGGCGATCCAGCCCCGGCCCCATTGAAGCAAACATCAAATCCAACATCAATTGGATTCAATTCAAGCCGATTTCCGGGGCGATCCAGCCCCGGCCCCATTGAAGCGTGCTGGTCTCATCATCCGTGCCATGGGTCGTTAAGATTTCCGGGGCGATCCAGCCCCGGCCCCATTGAAGCCACATTTTCACTACCTGAGCATAAAAATATTAACTGGGATTTCCGGGGCGATCCAGCCCCGGCCCCATTGAAGCATCATATGACAAAGTATATAATCTATCCTGAAGATCCGATTTCCGGGGCGATCCAGCCCCGGCCCCATTGAAGCATCGAGGACATTATCAGAGCCACAGTAGGTGTAACTGTGATTTCCGGGGCGATCCAGCCCCGGCCCCATTGAAGCGCACATGTTGCTATAATGACCGCACAAACACTTGTGGATTTCCGGGGCGATCCAGCCCCGGCCCCATTGAAGCCAAACCTACACAAGGTGTATACTCCGATTGCGATGCGGATTTCCGGGGCGATCCAGCCCCGGCCCCATTGAAGCTACGTATGCGGTAGGCAAGACTGCCGACTATATCTCGATTTCCGGGGCGATCCAGCCCCGGCCCCATTGAAGCGCTTTAGCTATTTCTTTACCAAGCTCTTTAGCCATTGATTTCCGGGGCGATCCAGCCCCGGCCCCATTGAAGCATAGAGGCAGCATTGGTGATAGTTGCATGGCGGAAGATTTCCGGGGCGATCCAGCCCCGGCCCCATTGAAGCATGTAGACGCATCCCTTCGCCTCTCAGACCATGTACTCGATTTCCGGGGCGATCCAGCCCCGGCCCCATTGAAGCGCTAAATGAATATGGATAATATTATATATTGCCCTATCGATTTCCGGGGCGATCCAGCCCCGGCCCCATTGAAGCTTCCTGAAACACTTCGCAGTAATCAGGGCTTTCTCGGATTTCCGGGGCGATCCAGCCCCGGCCCCATTGAAGCGATCCATATGTGCACAGATCAATGGTTTGTTTGGATTGATTTCCGGGGCGATCCAGCCCCGGCCCCATTGAAGCGTGGAGAGCCTCGTGCTTCGTGCGTCGAGGCTGGAGGGTTGGGGGG
>JAUNUN010000057.1 GCA_030538155.1 bacterium | reverse complement strand
GCAGGCTGCTAGGATGCCGTCAATTTTATCCTCTATCAAGGCCCGCTCGATCTTGGCGATGATCATGGGGTCGCAGCCCATTTCCTTGGCTGCCTGACGCACGGCATGGATATCGGCCGCATCGTTGACAAAGGACTGGCTGATGGCATCCACGCCCTGCTTGCAGGCAAACTCCATACACTTACGGTCGTGCGCGGTAAAGGCGGAGATGCCCAAGTCGATGTTGGGCAGGTTCAGACCCTTGCGGGAGCGCAGGCTGCCGCCTACCAGCACCCGACAGCGAACGTTTGCACCCTCTACCTCCTCCACCTGCACCTGAATCAGACCGTCGTTGATGAAAAGAACATCGCCTGGATGCACCACCTGCGGCAATTCATTTAAAGTAACGCTTACCCGGCCGGCATCGCCCAGCACCTCATCGGTGGTGAGGGTGAAGAGCGCGCCGTTTTCCAACTCAACCTCTTCCTCGGCTAGGTTGCCGATGCGGATCTTCGGTCCAGGCAGGTCGGCCATAATGGCCACGTCCTTGCCGGTTTTGTCGGAGGCCGCGCGGATGCGTTTGATCAGCTCCCCATGTTCATGGAAGTCGCCATGGGAGAAGTTCAGCCGGGCAATATTCATGCCTGCCTCCAGCATTCGCTCCAGCATTTCCGGGGAATCAGAGGCAGGGCCGATGGTGCAGATAATCTTGGTTTTGTTTTTCTGAAGAAAGATACTTTTCATATATGGTACAAAAATCAGTTTTCTCGCAAACCCTGTGTATGCAGGGGATACAGTTGTTTGTTCAAACGCGCGCCCCAAAAATTATTTTCTGAAGCTGCTGCAGAAAAAGCTGTGATATGGAAAGGGCTTACAAACGTTCGGTCAGGTTGGTCATACTGTGCTGCCCCATGCTCTCGCGCAGGCGCTGATCAATGGGTGCGGCTTTGCCGTTCTCATCTATTTTCACGTACACGACCTGGGTGGAACACACGATCTCCTCCAGATCCCTTTCAAAATCAAACCGCCTGGCCTCCACCCGCACCCCCAAAGAACTGGTGCCGATGTTCTCTACCTTGCCGTAAATGCGCACATGGTCGCCGATTTTAACCGGCCGCTTAAAGAGCACCTCATTCATCTTCAGGGTAACCATGTTGTGGGTACGACAGAGGTAGCCCGCAAAGGCAGCCCCGGCCTCGTCCAGCCAGGAGAGCATGGTGCCGCCGAAAAGGTTCCCGTTATAGCCTATTTCTCCTGCCTGGCAGATCTTGGTGGCAACGTAGTGCATGGCAATTGAACCCTTTGAGGAGGTTGCGCTGGATTCCAGCAAAGGTAGCAGACACGTATTTGGATCCGGTTTTTGTTCGATTACAGATCCGTGGCCCGCTCTGGGAATGAAAACGGGCCGTGCTTGCGCCCGCAAACCGATATGTGTAGATATGAAAGCCGGCACTGTCAACCGGGCAGGGCCCGCTGGGAAGATGCAGCCTTGTCGTAAAACAACATGGAAACAACAGGTTCATGAGCAAACAGCCGGATTCATTCTACGAGAACGGGACACAGGCATGAAGGGCGCGCAGGCTGCCAAACAGGGTAAAACCGTCTTTCTCTGCAAACAGTGCGGCTTTGAGAGCCGCAAGTGGCTGGGTCGCTGTCCGGATTGCGGCGCTTGGGACAGCCTCAGCCAGAGCGCGGTGCAAAACCGGCTCATCAGTACGGCTGCAGCCGAGGTGCAGCTCTTGTCCGATACCGGCGGCAGCGGAGATGACAGCGCCCGGCTCTTAACCGGTATAGCCGAGTTGGATCGGGTTCTGGGCGGCGGCATTGTGCCGGGCTCGCTGGTGCTGATCGGCGGTGATCCGGGTATCGGCAAATCCACCCTGCTTTTGCAGTTCATGGCGGCTGTTTCCGCCACGGCTGGGCAGGTACTCTACGTAACCGGTGAAGAATCGCTCAGACAGATACGCATGCGGGCAGCACGACTCAAGGTGGCGGAAGCCGCCATTGCGGTGTCTACCGAGACCTGTGTCGAGGCCATCAGCGCCCTGGCCTTGAAACTGCAGCCCACGCTTGTGGCCATTGATTCCATCCAAACCATGTTCAGCCAGGAGGTGGCCTCCACTCCCGGCTCTGTCACCCAGGTACGGGAATCCGCCGCTCGCCTGCTGGTGCTGGCGAAGAACAACAACCTGCCGGTTTTCCTGGTGGGCCATGTCACCAAGGACGGCAGCATCGCCGGCCCGCGTGTGCTGGAGCACATGGTGGATACGGTGCTCTACTTTGAAGGCGATCGCGGCCAGATGTTTCGCATCCTGCGCACCGTAAAGAACCGTTTCGGCTCCACCAATGAAATCGGTGTATTCACTATGCGGGAACAGGGCCTGGTCGAGGTGGAAAACCCCTCTGCCCTCTTTTTGGCAGAACGGCCGGAGAACGCGCCCGGCTCGGTGGTCATGCCCAGTATGGAAGGCACCCGGCCCATCATGGTGGAGGTGCAGGCCCTGGTGAGCCGTTCCCACGGCGGTACCGGCAGGCGCACCGCCATTGGCGCGGATTCCCAGCGTCTGGCCCTGCTCACCGCTGTTTTGGAGAAAAAGCAGGGACTGACCCTGATCGATCAGGATATTTTTCTCAACATTGCAGGCGGAATACGCATCGATGAACCGGCGCTTGATCTGGGCGTGGCTGCAGCCCTGCTCTCCAGCTATCTGGAGCGGCCCATTGACGCCCATACCGTGCTCTGCGGTGAGATTGGTCTTGCAGGCGAGGTGCGCGCAGTCGGCCATATGGAACAGCGCCTGCGCGAATCACGCCGCCTGGGTTTCACCCGTTTCCTTCTGCCCACCTCAACCTGGCGGCAGTTGCAGGAAAAGAAGACCGACACCGGCGACATGCTCTTGGTGCCGGTGAGCAGTGTCAGCGATCTGGCCGAGACCCTGTTTGCACGCTGAAAATTTCTTATTTCAAATCCGACCCCAAGCCCTGCCTGGCGGCTGGAGCCGACGCTTGTAGGAGGGCTCGCAGGATATCCACAGCATATACCACAACGTATGCCTGTTGCTTTAATTTCTCGCCTGTCGAAACTGATCCGCAACCTGAGTCCGGAATTACTTTACATCCGATTTGTCCTGGTTATAGTGCCTGTTCAACTTGGCATTGGCTGGAGCTATGGACACCTTACTGAACCAATTTGAACACTACCTCACGGCCTCGCCGCTTGTGGCCCTTGCCCTGGCCTATCTGGGCGGCTTGCTTGCCAGCCTGACCCCGTGCATCTACCCGATGATTCCCATTACCGCCGGGGTGATCGGCCATGCCAATGTGGGCGGTTCACGTCTGCGGGCACTGATGCTCTCCTGTATCTATGTGCTGGGTATGGCCCTCACCTATGCCGCCCTGGGTTTTTTCGCCGCTGCCTCCGGCCGCTTTTTCGGTGAGATCAGCACCAATCCCTGGACGTTTCTTGTTGTCGGCAACATCATTTTGTTTTTTGCCCTGTGGATGCTGGAGGTGTTTCAATTGCCGAGCTTCACCGGCACCGGCCTTGCGCGCAGAGGTGGCCTGGTGGGCATATTTGCCGCAGGCATTTCAGCGGCCCTGGTGGCCGGCCCTTGCACTACTCCGGTTTTGGGGGCACTGCTGGCCTACACCGCCTCTTCCCAGAACATGGCTTTGGGCGCACTTTTGTTTTTTGTTTTTTCCTTGGGATTGGGCACCCTGCTTCTGGCTGTTGGGGCCTTTTCCGGGGCACTTACCGCCTTGCCCCGCTCCGGCAAGTGGATGGTCTGGATAAAAAAGGCGCTTGGCCTCGTCATGCTGTTGACCGCTGAATATTTTATCTTCAAGGCAGGCACCTTTTTCTTTTAACACGCCCTTCACCTCTTCAATGTGGAACTCCTATGCATATCCTTCGTAAAGCACTCCTGACCCTGGTTGCTGCCGCTTTTCTTGTTACCGCCCTTTCTGCCCCGCTAACGGCAAACGAGCAGGAGGTGGCGCTTATCCCTTTCAAGGGCTATGATCTGGAAGGCAAACCCATTGATGTGTCGCAAAACATCGGCAACAAGGCGGTCATGCTCATCTTCTGGGCCTCCTGGTGCCCATCCTGTCGCACCGAGGTGCCGAAACTCAACGAACTGGCCAGTAAATATGCAGGCCGAGGCATGGAGTTTATCGGCGTCAACGTGGGCTACAACGACACCTACAAGCGGGCCAAGGCCTTTGCCCAAAAAACCGGCATGACCTACCCCAACCTCTTTGACTCTACCGGCACCATTGGCGAGCAGTATGGCTTGCAGGGCGTACCCACGGTAGTGATTGCCGACAAGAAGGGGTTTATCCGCTACTATGGTCATGCCACCCCGAATATTACCGAGGAGACCTTCAAGCAGTTGATGGCCAATTAGTAATTCGGGATGGGGAGACGCTCGCAAGGCCTCAGACAGCTTGAGGCGAACCTGGAATTATTTCGGTTCCTGCGAGGCAAGCACTATGGGGTAGTCTTGCAGTACCTCGGGCGGGATGGTAGCAGGTTTGCCGCTTACCGTGTCGCAGAAGATAAACAGGGTGGATGCCTTGGCGAGTACGGTCTTATCGTTTGGGCGAAAGAAGCGGAATTTGCGCAGCGACTTGATGCGCTCAAAGGTGGCGACCCAGGTCTGCACCCAGATCAATTCGCCCTCATAGGCGGAGTGGAAGTATTCAATGCTGTGGCTGCGAATAATCCAGGTGCGGTTCAAGGCGGCGTAGCGCTCGCTGGGCCAGCCCAAAGCGGCTGAATGCGCCAGGGCCGTATCCTGCATCCACTGCACATACTGCACGTTGTTGACATGCCCGTTGGCATCAATGGCGCTGTGTGGCACCACTATTTCCAGTGTACCGATTTTGTTCATGTCATTGCTGGGGCAGGCAGTTCTGTGTTTCGCTGAAAGGTTCGAGGATACGACCGCTTGCCTCCAGTAGCTGCTGCCGAGCGCTCTGGTAACCGACCTGGGCCTGGGCCAGACGGCCGGCGCTGGTGGTCAGCTCGCGCTGAGCCTCATTAAGCTGGATGAGCGCAAACTCCCCTTCATTATAGGCGTTTTCCGCCAGTCGCCGGTTTTCCTCCACCAGTTGCAGCGTTTCCTGCTGCAGACGTACCTGGGTTCTCGCCTCAGCCATCCTGGCCAGACTCGCACGAATATCAGCGGCAATCTGGTTGCGCAAGGCCGCCAAACTGTAGGCCGCTTCCCGTTGCACATGGCCTGCTTCCACCATGCGAGCCTTGTCGGCTCCACCCGCGTACAGATTCCACGACATATTCACCCCAACCGTACTGCCGTAATCAGCGCTGTTCACTGGGGGATCATCCTCGCGCCGACCTTCCAGCGCCCCGGCAAGACGCACCTGCGGATACAGGGAGGCCTTGGCCATACCGGCCAGTGCACCTGCCTCCTGCAGGCGATGTTCCAGCCGCTGCACATCCGGGCGCAGGGCATAGGCCTCAGCAATCAACACACTTGCTTCCCTCGCTTCTTCAGCAGCGCTGCTGCTGTCGGCACCCTCGCTGCTTTCCTTAACCGTGTTGCCAAGCCCTGCCCCCTGCAGATGCGGCAACTGCAGATTCGCCAATTGTAAATGTGCCAATTGCAGGTGCGGCGGCAGTATCGCATCTTTCAGCCCCATAAGAGAGGCCAAACCGTATTCCGCCGCCTCAAGCTCGCGTTCATGGCCCAGCAGGCCGGCTTTGGCATTGTTCAACTGCACCTGGATGTTGATCACATCGCTCCAGGCCCCGGCACCCACCTCGTAGCGGTGTTTGGCATTGGCCAATTGTTTTTCGTAGAAGGTGCGGCTTGCCTGCGCAATGTCGATACTGCTCTGTGCAAGCTGGGTATTGAGAAACGCCTGGGCCACGGCGGCAGCGAGCAGGCGGCGGCTGTCGTTTAAGGCCTCTTCCTCTGCAAACTGTGCTGCCTGGGCGCGCTCTTCGTTAAAACGGCGGAAGAAACCATCAAACAAGAGCCAAGTTGCCTGCAGGCCGCCGGTGTAGTGCATGCTGCTCTGGTCAAGCTCTTGCCCGGTTGCGGCGGCAATGCGGCGATTCAGCGCAAAACTCGTATCCGAAAAGCGCTGATGCGCGCCGCCTGCACTGATATCCACGCTTGGCCGCCAGGTAGCCATGGCCTGGCGCAAACGCGCCCTGGCCTGGGCAACCCGTTCCTGGGCCGCTGCTATACCTGGGTTACCACTCAGCGCCAGGCACTGGGCAGTGTGCAGATCAAGCGTGTGCTCCTGAAGAGGCGCTTGCCCGCTTCCAGCGGTGGCCTCCTCTGCCCCGGCTCCAGCAGGGAGAATGAGAATAACAATCAGAAAAAAAGAGGCGACAAGCGGATTCAAACACTGCATGGGGGCCACAAGGCTCAGGCGAAGCGAACAAGCAATCGGCCGGGTTTCTGCAAACCGGCTGATTGCTTGTGGGTTGATGGTGTAGAAAAAGATGGAGGAGAAAACTTCAGGAAAGCCTGTCCAGCTACCGTCTTCTGCGGAAGCGGCGCAGTTCCTGAAATAGTTCCAGCGCCATCTTGCCGGCCGCTATGCTGCCTGCAAACACGGCAAAGGAGCGGCGGGTCGAAGCGCGGATGCTCTGCATTTCAATAGGAGCCAAACGCCGCCGCAGCTCACAACGCAGCGCCACCCGGCTCTTTTCAATCTGCAGTCTTTTTAATTCCTTGTCGAAAAACATGCCACATCCTTTTTGATTTCTTGCACTGTTGCGGCAAAGGGCGTTGTCGCTGTCTTGAAGACGCGGGCCAGAAGAAGCAGGGCCAGCACACCGAGCAGGATGCTGATGGCAGCGGAACCAAATAGCCCATAGAGCCGCCACTCCGGCGGCATGAGATAGATGGCCGCGCACATGAGCAGAACAATGCCGAACACGGTGAATACCGAACCGGCACAGACCAGAAGCACGATCTGCGCCAGTCGTATTTTGGCTTCCTGCAGCTCCAGGGAGAGCAGTTCCAGCCGGTCTTCCAGAAAGCCGGTGCCGATTTCGCCGAGTCTGCCGGCAGCATCGGTCAGACTGTTGATGTGTCCAGACATGCGCAGCATCTTATTTTCTCGACATGAGCCAACCCATGAACAGGCCTGCGGCAAAGACACCGGCAATGGCGTAGTAGGGTTGATCGTGGATGTATTCGTCTGCCTCGGCAGCCTTGTCCATGGCGCGTCCGTACAGACGGCCGGATTCGTCTCTGGCGTTGTCCAGCCCGCGCATCAGGGCGCTGCGTGCTGATTTCACCTTGTCGTCGACCTCGTCGGCCGTGGCGTCAATCAGTTCCTGGGCGCGATCAATGATGCGCTGCATCTCTTCACTGAGTTCTACGGCTTTGAGTTCAGCGGCTTTTTTCTGGCGATTATACATGGCGTCCTCTCGCTACTGGTTGATACTGCGTAGGCATGCGGTAGAAAGGCAACCGCACAGGTGTCATGTATGCTAACATAATGCTTTCTCAGAAAAAGAAAAGCAGCGCAGCCCTCTTCCCCCTACCGGTTCTACCGTATTTGCTCTTCATTTTGGCAGCAAAGGGATGGCGCGTTTTGCAGTCTGAAAAAAGGATGATCCTGTGTTGAGATCATTAGAAAGACTTGAGGAGGAGGCAAAACTTTGGCAGGATACAGCACACTGTATACAGCAGTAGACTACGGCCCGGCCAACTGTGCAAATCGTGCAGATGCCGGCCAGGGCCTGTGCCAAGGTTTTGCTCCCCGCGTAAAGGAAATTCGCAGCATGGATTTGATAGAACTCATAGGCAATACCCCGCTGGTCAGCCTCGACCGCATCAACCCCAAGGCTGATTCAGTGCGCATTTTAGGCAAGCTTGAAGTGCGCAACCCCGGCGGGTCCATCAAAGACCGCGCTGCCCTTTCCATGGTGCAGGCAGGGGAACAAAGCGGCGAACTGACTCCAGACAAAATCCTCCTTGAGGCCACCAGCGGCAATACCGGCATCGGCATGGCCATGGTCTGCGCCCTGCGCGGGTACAAATGCCTCTTGATCATGCCGGAATCGGCATCCATCGAGCGGCGCAAGATCATGCTGGCCTATGGCGCTGAAATCATGCTCACCCCGGCCAAGCGCGCCACCGACGGTGCCATTGAAAAGGCCTATGCCCTGGCCAGGGAAAATCCGGATCTGTACTTCCTGGCCGATCAGTACAACAACCCTGCCAACTGGCAGGCCCATTACCGCAGCACCGCGCCTGAAATCTGGGCCCAGACCGAGGGCAAGGTCACGGATATCGTGCTCACCCTGGGCACCAGCGGTACGGCCATGGGTATTTCCCGCTGGTTTCGCGAGCATCAGCCCCATGTGCGGGTGATTGCCGTAGAGCCCGGCCTGGGCCATACCATCCAGGGACTGAAAAATATGAAGGAGTCCTACCGGCCCGGCATATTCGACAAGAATCTGCCGCACTCGGTGGTGAGCATTCAGGATGAGGACGCCTTCCGCACGGCCCGCCGCTTGGCGGCTGAAGAAGGCGTCTTTGTGGGTATGAGCAGCGGCGCGGCCATGTATATTGCCCTTGAGCAGGCCAAAAAGTTGAAAGAAGGCTGCATTGTCGCCATCTTTCCGGATGGCGGCGAACGCTATCTCAGCACCTCTTTATATGCGCAGCGGGAGACCAACCCGTCCCAGCGCACCAGCCTGCGCCTCTTCAACACCATGACCAGGAAAAAAGAGGTGTTCAAGCCGCTCAAGCCCGGCCGGGCAACCCTGTACGCCTGCGGGCCCACCGCCTTTGAACCGCCCAACATGGTGCATTGCCGCCGTTTTGTAGTGGCTGATCTGATGCAGCGCTACCTGAGCCACCGTGGTTTGCAGGTGGATTCCTATATGAACTTCACCGACCTGGACGACAACACCATTGCCGGGGCCATGGCGGCACATACTGATCTTAAAACCTTTACCAAGGCCTTTATCGACCAGTTCACCACTGCCGCCGCCGCTTTGGGTGTGCGGCCGGCCACCGGCAACCCGCTCGCGTCCGAGCATGTGGAGGCCATGATCGACATTGCCCATGAACTCATCCACAAGGGCTATGCCTACGAAAAGCACGGCTCCATCTATTTCGATATTTCAAAATTCCCGCGCTACGGCGCACTCTCCGGGGTGGATATCGGCAAGATCAAACTGGGGCAGACCGTTGATCTGGACAACTACGAGAAGGACAATCCGCGCGATTTTACCCTGATGAAGCGCTCCACCCTGGCGGAGTTGAAGGAGGGCCTTTTCTTCAAGACCGACTGGGGCAACATGCGGCCCGGCTGGCACATTGAGTGCTCGGCCATGGCCACCCGCTACCTGGGCCATACCCTGGATATCCACACCGCCAGCCAGGATTTGATGTTCCCCCACCATGAGAACGAAATCGCCATTGCCGAGGCCCTTACCGGCAAGCCCCTGGCCAACTACTGGCTCCATTCCGGCCAGGTGATGCGGGGCGGCCGCAAAATGGCTGCTGATGCGGGCAATATCGTCACCATGCAAGAGGTACTGGAGCGCGGCTACAGCGCCCGCGAACTGCGTTTTATGCTCTTGGGCGTGCACTACCGGAAGCCCCTGCACTTCTCCTATAAACGGCTCGATGCCGCCCGAACCGCCCTGCGCCGAGCGGATGAATATATCCGCAAACTGCACTGCCTGCCCGCAGGGCTGCCGAGCGTGGAGTTGACCACCCTGGTGCAGGAATTGGAAACCCGCTTCACCCAGTGCATGAACGATGACCTCAATGTCTCCGGGGCCATGGGCGCACTCTTTCACTTCATCAAGCTGAGTAACCCCATGGTGCAGTCCCGTCAGGTGGATGCAGCCCAGAAAAAGGAGATTTCCGCCACCTTGGAAAGCATCAATGCGGTTTTAGGCGTTCTTGATATGAACCAGTGCCCGCTCACACCCGAGATCAACCGGCTCATCCAGGAACGCGAGCAGGCCCGACAGCGCAAAAACTGGGATGAGGCCGATGCGGCCCGCCAGGAGCTGTTCAAAATGGGCATCAATGTACTCGATACCGCAGGCGGACCGGTATGGGAACGGGTGGAACGGAACTGCACCGCCTGTACCGACGCCCATGGCAACGATTGCGCCTGCGCCGATGGAAAAGTATCCGAGGCATTTTGAACTGCTTGCGCTTCTGTACACAGGCGGATAGAGTGCCTCACTCAAAACAGACACGCCTTAACATCCGCAATACGCGCCAGTAGCTCAGCTGGACAGAGCAACGGCCTTCTAAGCCGTGGGCCGGGGGTTCGAATCCCTCCTGGCGCGCCATAAAAATAATGAATAAATCCAGCATGTTTGCTGGACATTCTCTAGCAGCCCCCTTGGAACCTTGTTCCGAGGGGGCTTTCCCGTTTAGCCTTCCCAGGCCGCTTGAATGCGTTGCCCTGCTACCGGCGTGAACAAAAAAAGCCTCCTTGGAACTAAAAAAGTTTCAAGGAGGCTTTTCTGTTTATGGCGCTGGTTCAGGTGTTTAAGCCAGCAAAACGATTCATTCAGGCCAGGCGGAGCCCATGGACTGAAGTAAAAGGCCGTAGAAAACAGAAAGGCTTCAACGGTTGCACCCGTTGAAGCCCTCCGTGAAGTCTTGAGACTTCTATGCAAGCCATACGCTTGTATAGATACCCGGAAAAAGACGGGGTGTCAAGAAGATAGGGGAGTTTTTTGTTTTCTCCGGGCAAGGAGAGATCAAGAAAAAATGCAAGCCATATCAATAGGTTATGGGCAGTTCAGGTCGCCGGAATGGTTGGATGAAATAGGTTTGTCCCCTGCAGAGCGAAAAACATACGAGTACCTGGCAATATCCTCAAGAGGAGCAGACCATGCCTGGCCAAGTCAGAAATGGCTGGCAGATAAAGTCCGTGTCACAACGCGCAGCATCCGAACCTACATACGAAAGTTAGAAGAATACAGCCTAATCAGAACGGTTTTAGAACGTATTAATGGCCGTTTACGGCTGGTCTATTATTTCCTGGCGCATCCGGTTGTGAAGGCTGCTGTTGAGCGGAAAAATTTTCCGGTCAAAGAGGAAAAGTTTTCCGCTCATCTAAATAAAAGGAAAGAGAATATTAAAAACCCCCCTTACCCCCCACAAAGGGAAGCCGCTGACGCGGCGAAGGAGAGAGATTATGAGCAAAAAATTGCAACGCATGCTGATCCGTCGGAAAACCTCTCTGGAGATAGTCGCAGAAGCCCTTGTAGGACTGGCGGACGAGACGGGTTGCCAATCACTGGAAGAGATTCAAACAGCGTGCCTATTGGAGGGATACGAAGTGAATCGAAAACGTTTCAGCAAGCTGCCACCGCTATCGGAACTGAGAAAACTTGTCCGCCGGCCAACACCGCATGGCAAGCAGCGCTAGCCTTACTGCTGCAAAAACTGCCGCAACAGGAGGTTGATCTGTGGCTTGCGCCGATCCAGGCTGTGGCCACCGAAAAAGGCCTGCGCCTGGATTGTCCGGACAGATATGCCATGGCATGGGTGCAGGATCGCTTTGGCACCGATATCCATGAGGCGTTGCAACAGCATGAAATTACAGAGTTTTATTTTTCTTTTGGAGAACAGGAAAAGGAACTCCAAAAGGAAAAAAATCAGGAGCAGCTGGCTGAAACAGCCCGACATGCAGAACGCCAGGCCCAAACTTTACGAAATTTGCCGTTGCAGGAGCAGTTTACAGTCTTGGTCAGCGCCTATCCGCGCAAAACAAGCGGTCACTGGTTTGCTTGGCAAACCTTCAAGCGGCTGACAAAAAAAGGAGATTTGCCTGAGACATCTGAACTTTTGCAGATGATTGAGGCAAAAAAGCAATCAGATGATTGGAACCGGGATGCAGGACGCTGGATACCCGGATTGAGTAAGTGGCTTAACAATCGACCATGGTGGAAAATTGACAGCAGAGAAGAGAAAAAAACTCAAGCCTGGCGAAGCGAGAGTTGAATTCATAAAAAACATAGATGAGATTAAAGACTTGCTACTTTCAGGACACAGCATAATGAGTATCCATAGGATACTCATTGAGAATAATAAAATAACAATGTCATATCAGGCTTTATACAGATTTATACATCCACAGAGAAAAGGGAAAAAGAGAAAATAGTATATGGCGTATAATGGACGAGTAGAAATACTTGCATGTATGATAGATATCGAGAGATTATTAAATGAAGGTCATACATATAAAAGCATGTATGATATTCTTTTTTCAAAAAAGAAGATATCTATGACTTATTACCACTTTTGCGCCTTATTAAAAAAATATAATCTTAAGAAAATTGATACATCTTCAGCATTGTCAAAAAAATATAAAGAAGGGCTAGAAAAAAAATTGAAATCATTACCAAAAGAAGAGTTAAATCGTATTCAAAATATAAATATTTCTAATTTAATACCTGTTAGAGATGCTTTTATTAAAGATAAAATAAATAGCTTATCAATATATCATTCTAATGAATATGAAAAAGGAAATCAATTAGCTCATGGAGACAAAACAGATGTCGACGATGAATTCGGCATCATCCGGAAACCAGAAGACGAAGTTTTTTAACAGGATAACTATATGCGAACTGTTCATTTAATATTGCAAGGGAAAGGTGGAGTCGGCAAATCTCTTGTAGCATCTCTTTTGTGCCAGTACCTGATCGAGCAGGGTCGTGAAATACTGGCCTTTGATACCGATCCTATCAACCAAACCCTGACCGGCTACAAAGACTTGCCGGTGCAAGAGTTGAAGCTGATGAAAGGCGATGATATTGATCGACGTAAGTTTGATCAGCTCATTGAGGCCATCCTGAGTGCATCAAGCGATGTGGTAGTGGACAACGGTGCTGCCTCTTTCGTTCCCTTGAGCGCTTATCTCAAGGAGAACCAAACAGTTAATTTTCTTGAAGAATCCGGGATACGAGTGCTGATTCATACGGTGTTCACCGGCGGGCAGGCGATGAAGGAAACAGCCGACGGCCTGATATCGCTGGCCAGTCATTTTCCTACCACACCCCTGGTGGTGTGGCTGAACCGTTATTTCGGTGAAATTGCGACTGAAACCAAGCAGTTCGAGGAATTCAAAGTTTACCGGGAGAATCAGGACAAGATTGCAGCCCTCATCTCCATACCGCTGAAATCACAGCAAACTTTCGGCAAGGACTTGGAAGAGCTGTTTTCTCGCCACCAGACCTTTGCCGCTGCGCTTGCCAGCGATGCTTTGCCTGTCATGACCAAGCAACGGCTGAAAATCTTCTGGAACGAGGTGAGCCAGGCAATTGATATGGCAGGGATTATTGACACAGCACCTGACGACATAACAGATTGATTTTTATGATGAATTTTAGCTGCTCAAAATTGAGCAACTTAAAATTCACCTGCCAAAGGCAATGAATAGAAAAGGTTACAGGAGCAATAAAACACCATGACTACCCCTGCTCTCCCCAGCATTTCGCCTGATTGTTTGACTGTAATCAACGACCAGGTGACCACCACATCACTCGATGTGGCTCGCATCTTCAGTAAGCAGCATTCCAAAGTCTTGCGGGCAATTGAGACTATTCTTGCAAATTTGCCCGAAGGATCACCCCTCGCCATTTTTGGCGAGGGGTCCTACACCATGCCGGAGACGGGCGATCAACAGCACCGGATGTACACCATGACCCGTGACGGGTTTACCCTGGTTGCCATGGGGTTTACTGGTCAACGAGCCATGCAGTTCAAGCTCGCCTATATCCACGCCTTCAATGCCATGGAGACAGCACTGCTTCAGGAAAAAATCTGGATAGGCGGGTTGACGCAGGCACTGGAGCAAATCTGCCCGACTCCGCCCAGGGAGGCAGACGCTGTGCGTAACCAGCGGGCTTTGATAATGGTGCGGGCTTTGGCCGCATACTGGGCGATCCTTGAAGAGATGCCGCTTGCAGCAGC
>JAUNUN010000056.1 GCA_030538155.1 bacterium | reverse complement strand
GTGGCTTCGGCGGCTCTATTCGCTCGGCCGGATTGAATCCGGCCGTCGCAGCCGCCCCCCAAAAAACGTCGCATCTAAGTGGCGACAAAGTGTACGGCAATAATAAAGCTTCAAATTAAGTCGGGGGTATAATATTCGGCCCTTCGGGCCCGCTAAAGCCTTCGCCTGAAGGCGAGGGTTTTTCTCCCATTCCCAGAAAGAGACAATAAAGGAGAATAGAGCCGGTCTTTGCCGTGCAATACATTTCCGAAGTGTGTGCACTGCCACTATTGTCTTAGCGTCGTCTTAGCGGAATCATCACATGGAGCTTGCTGTAACCCACCGAGGCGCTGATTTTGACGCCTTGTCCTCAATTGTTGCCGCCACCCTGGTGTATCCCGGTATGGTGGCCCTGTGTCCGAACTCCCTGCAGCCCAATGTGCAGCGCTTTATTTCCCTGCACAAAACCGCCTTTAATCTGGCGCGGGATTTCACCATCCAGCCGGAGGCTGTACGCAGACTCGCCATTTGCGACTGTAACCAGTGGCGGCAACTGGAACATGCCGCCCAATTGAAGCAGTGTGTGCATGCCGAAATTGATCTGTGGGATCATCATCTGCAGGCAGGCGATATTGTCCCCACCTGGTCTTGTGTGGAATCCATCGGCGCGACCGTCACCCTTTTTCTTCGCGTTATTCAGGAAAAAAAAATCAGCGTCAGCCCACATGAGGCGACCCTGTTTCTTCTGGGGCTGTACGAAGATACCGGCCAGCTCAGCTTTGACCGCACCACGCCCGAAGATATTCGCAGCGCCGCCTTTCTGCTGGAACAGGGTGGAGATTTGGGTCTGGTAGTGGATTTTCTCCATGTGGCCTACAGCGAGGAGCAGAAAAGGGTGCTGTACCGGCTTATGCGCGGGGCCAGGCAGTACCAGATCAACGGCAGGCGCATCGGCATCGGCATTGTCCGGGTGGATCAGCATGTCAAACTTGCCACGGTGGTACAACTCTACGCCCGCATCATTGATGCGGATGCGGTTTTTGTGGTGTTTGAAAACGTAAGCGGCAGTTATTTCATTATTGGAAGAAGCAAGGCTCCGGATATCGATGTACGCGTTATCCTCCAGGCCTTTGGCGGCGGCGGCCATGCAGGCGCCGGTTCTGCCATGGCAGGAGAAGAGGCCGGAAATGCGGCGGCTATCCGCGAACAGATTCTGACCGCCCTGTATCGTGACTCTGCAGCAGGCCCCTTGGTGAGCGATATGATGTCCTATCCGGTGACCACTATCGCGCCGGATATGCCGCTCTACCAGGCTGAAACCATCATGGAAGAGAAAGGAATTCACGGCCTGGTAGTGGAAGAGGACGGCTTGCTTGCCGGCCTGATGGTGCTGTGGGATTTGAAAAGACTAACCCTGCGCAAGCAGCGCGATCATCCGGTCAAGGCATTTATGCAGCGGGATGTGCGCACCATTGCGCCGGATGCAACGGTGCGGGAGGCAACACATGTGATGGTGCGTGAAGACATAGGCCACCTGCCGGTGGTGAAAGATGGCAGAGTGGTCGGCATCATTACCAGAACCGATATCGTCAAATATCTCTATGGTATGATGTGAGGAACATCTTGGTGTTACACGGGGTGCTGGCCCTTCCAGATTCAGTACGTTAACGTCTTGCTATCTTTGCAAGCTTTTGCTACAGATCCGTATCAGTAATTATTATTATAGACATCATTAAATTTGTATCTAATTTCACAACTTTTTCACAACTTTTCAGGCAGAACATGAAGATGAAGCGTTACTTGCTCTTGGCGCTTGCCGTGGCCATCCCGTCAGGAGCGCCTGGATCTGCGCAGGCAGAAAGTGGAAATGAGTATCTGGATATGGACATAACCCAGCTCATGACCATTACCGTTACCTCGGTGGCCAAGAAAGAACAGCACCTATTGGATGCGGCAGCAGCGGTTTTTGTCATCACTCAGGAAGATATCCGCCGCTCCGGAGTCACTACTCTGCCCGATGCCCTGAACTTGGCTCCCGGTGTGCACGCTGCCAGAATCAACAGTAACAAGTGGTCGGTTTCGACCCGGGGCTATGCTGGCTATACCTCCAACAAGCTCCTGGTCTTGATTGATGGGCGTTCGGTATATTCACCGGCCTACAGCGGTGTATTCTGGGATATGCAGAACACTCTTCTAGAAGATATTGACCGTATCGAGGTTGTCCGCGGCCCCGGCGGCACACTGTGGGGAGCAAATGCAGTCAACGGCGTCATCAATATCATTACAAAAAAGGCTCAGGATACCCAGGGTGGGCTGGTGCGCTTGGGTGGCGGCAATCAGTTCTTCACTACCGCCGCACGTTATGGTGCAAAAGTAGGGGAGAACAACTATGGCCGCGCTTATTTGACCTACGATAACTTCAGGAACAATTCCATTTATGGAACGACCAGGAGCGCTGAAGACGAGTGGCGTCCATTTCAGACCGGATTCCGTTTCGACGGCGAAGAAGGCGAGAGACTGGAATGGACCCTCCAGGGAGATGTCTATCGCAATGAAGGCGAGCAACTCACTTCTTTTCTCTGGGCGCCTGATCCTCCTTATTTCAACAGCGGTTCTCTTGATGCTTCACGCAATGAAGGAGCTAACATTCTTGGCCGGATCCGCAAAGAAATGGGTGACGGCCAAGCGCTCATCTTCAAGGCCTATTATGACTATGCCAACCGCGATGAGCATTTTTATCAGCTTGATTTCGAAACCTTGGATTTAGATCTGCAGTATGAAACACCCTTGGGTGATCGGCACGACTTAACCATGGGGCTGGGCTATCGTTCTGTTTGGGGTGAGTTTTCTAAAAATTTTCAAGTGGCCTTGAGCGATGGTCAGGACAACTTGTACAGCGCCTTTATTCAGGATGAAATTACCCTTTTATCGGACCGGCTCCACCTGACCTTGGGCACCAAATTCGAACACAACGATTACACCGGCGTTGAATGGCAACCCAGTGCCAGACTGCACTGGAAACCGCATCAGCGGCATGCACTTTGGCTTTCAGCCGCCAGGGCAGTCCGCACTCCCGCCATGGTGGAACGGTCGGGCAAGGTGCTGATAGGTATGTATCCAAGCCCTGACGGACAGATGTCGCCCATGTATATGAGCGGTAACGACGACTTTGAGAGTGAGGAACTTTATGCCTATGAGGCCGGCTACCGCTGGCAGGTAACGGAAAGGCTCTTTCTGGACACGACTGTTTTTTATAACGATTACGACAAAGTACAAAGTTTGTCGCCGGTGGTGACTCCAACGGGAGTCAGCGCGAATTTTTCCAATGTAGCCGAAGGAGAATCGAAAGGTTTTGAAGTGGCTGCGGACTGGAAAGCAACTGATCAACTGAGTTTTGCCCTTGCCTATTCCTATTTAGACTTTGATATCTTTCTCAATAAGGAGGCTTTACTCACAGGCCAGAGCGACACCCGTAAGGATTCGAGCCCCATGCATCAGCTGTCGTTGCGGAGTTCGTATTCCTTGCTGCCCAATGTGCAGCTCAATCTCTGGGGTCGCTACCTGGATAGCATCACCAACTTCTACTTTACCGAAGCCGGTGCCAGTCAGCTTACCATTGATGAAGCGATACTTCTTGACGCCAACATCATCTGGACTCCGCGCAAGGGACTGGAACTGATGCTGGCAGGCCAAAACCTGCTGGACTCCAAACAGCTTCATTTTGTTTCTGAATACGCGACGCCGCCCACGGAAATAGAACGTAGTATTTTCGGCAAAATCACCTGGCGTTTTTAGAGAAAACAGGGGCGTAAGAGCGCATGCAGCTCTATTTTCGGCATATAATCCTGATATTGCTCCTTGTTTTTGGGGCGGCAGGTCAAGCCCGTCAGGTTGCCTGGGCCTCGGACGGGCAGCCTGAGCTGGAGTATAAGCTGAAAGCCGCCTTTCTCTTTAACTTCGCCCGCTTTACCAAGTGGCCGAGGGCAACTGAGAACCCGTCTGCGCCTTTTGTTTTTTGTGTTGTTGGTCAGGATCCCTTTGGCCCAGCCTTACGCGCCTTGCAGGAGCGGAGTATTGGCGACAAGGCCATCAAACTCCACTATGCCGGCAGTGCGCCGGATGGATTGGACCAATGCCAGGTGCTGTTTATCAGCAAATCAGAAAGCCGGACACTGCAACACATCCTTAATTTTACCAATGGAAAACCAATCATCACTGTCAGTGACAT
The DNA here is from genome assembly GCA_030538155.1 of bacterium. Taxonomy (GTDB): domain Bacteria; phylum Desulfobacterota; class Desulfobulbia; order Desulfobulbales; family Desulfobulbaceae; genus Desulfobulbus. Next base: position 10,317 of record JAUNUN010000056.1, on the reverse strand, counting down.
TGATGGTTTTGCGGCGGCTAGCGGTATGTTTGAGTTTATCAACACTGAGGGCAAGCTCTCCTTTATCATCAACAACAGTGTGGCGCTGGGAAACGGCATTCATGTCAGTTCATCGCTGCTGAATCTTGCCTATAAAGTGCAGTGAGGAAGCCATGAAAAACTGGTTTCTCAATTTATCCATCCGCTACAAGCTCTATACCATAGTTGTTTTTGCCTGCCTGGTTGCTCTGTTTTTCGCGCTGCTCTTTTCCTTTCTCAGCCAACGTCACCTTTCCAGGTTGCAGTTGACCAACGAGGTGCGCACCCTGGCAGAGATCATCGCAGAAAACAGCCAGGCGGGCATCAGTTTCGAAGACAATGCAGCTTTAAACACCATCCTCAATTCCTTGAACGCCAAACCGGAGGTCATCAGTGCCCGTATCAGTGACCTGAACGGCACAGTTCTGGGGGTGTATACCACAGTCCGCTCGTATTCAAGCGAATTTTTAGAGGCGATTCCAAGGGGTATGCCGACGCCTGATACCTATCGTTTCAACAAAAATTCCATGGAGATGACCCACACGGTTCATCTGGAGAACGAACGGATCGGTAACATCTATCTGCTGGTAAGTCTTACCGAGATGCAGGCCCAACTGCTGCAACTGGCCGGCACTATGACGGCCCTGCTGGTGGTGGGGCTGGTACTGGCGCTGCTGCTTTCCAACCGTCTCCTGGCCCTGGTTTTTGGGCCGATCTTCAATCTGGCCCTGATTATGCAAAAGGTCTCCCAGGAGAAGCGGTATGACCTGCGCGTACACCATACCCAGGAAGATGAGCTTGGTCTGCTGTCCAGGGTCTTCAATGAGATGATTACCCAAATTCAATGGCGCGACAGGGATCTTGAAGAACAGGTCCAACGCCGCACCCGTGACCTGCTTTTGGCCAAAGAGGCGGCCGAGACGGCCAATCATGCGAAAAGCGTCTTCCTGGCCAACATGAGCCACGAAATCCGCACCCCCATGAATGCCATTATCGGCATGACCCGCCTGGCTCTTGACATGGAACCAGAGGGTAAATTACTGTATTTTTTACGTTCCGTGCAAACCTCGGCAGACAGTTTGCTGGTTATTTTGCAGGATGTTCTTGATTTCTCCAAGATTGAGGCAGGGCAGCTTATCCTGTACAAACAGCCCTTTCATCTGTTCCGCCTCCTGGAAAATATTATTTCAACCATGAATATTGCCGCTGTTGAAAAGGGGTTGGAATTACAATACGCAGTTACTGATGGGGTGTTGCAGATCTATAAGGGTGATGATCTGCGTTTGCGCCAAATTTTGATCAACCTGGTAGGTAATGCTATTAAATTTACCGATAAGGGGCGGGTTACAATTACTGTTGCCCCGGTCAATCTGGCCATAGGTGAAGGGTGTTTTTTGCAATTTTCCATACAGGATAGCGGCATTGGTATTGCCCCGGAGCATCAAGCGCGTATTTTCAACACCTTTGAACAGGCAGACGGCTCGTATGTGCGCAAACACGGCGGCACCGGCCTTGGCCTTACTATCAGCAAACAACTTGTTGAGCTTATGGGCGGGTCAATATGGGTCGATAGCAGCCCCGGCAAAGGCAGCACCTTTCACTTTACAATCGAGCTTGAAAAGGCTACTGCCCAAGACATGGAACAACACTTAGCTCCGGCCCATGCGCACAGGAATATGGTTTCCGACTTGAATATCCTGGTGGTGGATGACAACGAGGCCAATAGAGATCTGGTCTATTTGATGTTGGAGAAAGAGCACCAGGTGAGCACGGCAGAGGATGGGCTGCAGGCCCTGCGGCTCTTGGCTGGGCCCAAACGTTTTGACTGTGTTTTGATGGACGTGCAGATGCCGCTCATGGATGGACTCACCGTTACCCGGGTGATCCGTGCGCTCGAACAGGGTGAGGCACTGCCGCATCCCATTGATGCAGAACTGGCAAAGCGGCTGAGCTTGCGTCTTGCCGGGGGCAGGTTGCCGATTATCGCCATGACCGCCCATGCCTTAAGTGATGACAAGAACATGTGTCTGGAAGCAGGAATGGATGATTATGTCACCAAGCCCTTTCAGCCCGAGCAACTCTATCTGGCCCTGGTAAGCCGGCCGCATAACGGCTCGCATCAAACTGCTTCAACGGGGAGGTTGAACAGCAACGGACACGAACGCAAAAACATAGCCCTTGCCCCCGCCACCGAGGAAGAAGTGCAATACTTTTTGCAGTACTCCAGCTTTCTGAGCGGAGAGCAGGTTGAGCGGGCCCTGGCTTTGCTGCGGCAAAATCTGGCGCTGTTGCTTGACAAGTGCAGTCAGGCCCTGGATCAGCACAACTTCAAAGCACTTGCCGAGGCCGGCCACACCATTAAGGGCACCTTGCTGCAGGCTGGGCTGGAACGCTGGGCCAGGGTGGCGCAACAGGTGGTGGACCAGGCTAAGGATGGTTCGCCTCAGGGCCCTGATGCGGCCATACTTACGCAATTGTTGCGGGAGTTGCAGCAGGGTCTCGGGCTTTTTCTCGCCATCTTGCCGGATACAAACGCACAGACAACGACAGCAGCTTTACCTGGCCAAGGGGAAGGGAAGGGGAAAAAGGTTGAGGATACAACCCAGGCAGTCGGATCCGGTTTAAGTCCGGTGCAGTCAAAACGGGTCCTTATCTTGGACGATGACCCATTTATCTGCAATATGGCTAGTTCCATTCTGGAATATCTTGGTTATCAGCCGACAGCCGTTGCCGACGCTGAAGAGGCACTTCGGGCTTGCCGGCAAGCACTGGCAAAGAACGACCCCTATGCCTTGGTCATCGTGGATGCAAATATGCCTGCCGGTATGCAGGGTGCGGAGGCCGCGCGGGAACTGCGGCGTTTGGATAGCCATGTGCGTCTTTTGGCCTGTAGCGGCGACCGGAATGACCCGCTTATGACCGGCTATGTTGAGCACGGTTTTCAGGGTGCCTTGGCAAAACCCTATACGGTCAGCACCATGGCCGAGGCCGTGGCCAGGGCGCTGCAGGCAGATGTTCCACCCCGCACTTCAGACTAACGGACAGCTCCATTTCAAGAGCAGAAAATTAAAGGCAAAGATAAAAAATAATGCTCGCAGCGCATTTCAAACACGCCCTGCGAGCATTGTCACATTACCACAAGCCCGTACGGATGCCGCTTGTAGCTTGGAATTAGACGGGAAGTTGGATCAACACAACACCAACCCCCTGTTTCCGGCTCAACCTGGAGGCCAGCCAAGCGGTCTGCCGCCAATAATGTGCATGTGCAGGTGAAACACGGTTTGCCCTGCAACTGCGCCATTGTTACAGACCAGACGATAATCGGTCTGCCCTTCCTTGCCGGCAATTTCGTTTGCAACCCGCATTAGTTTACCCATAACCCGCTCGTTCGCCTCTCCCACCGCTTCCGGTCCACGCAGGTGTTCCTTTGGAATAATGAGCACATGCATGGGTGCCTGGGGCGCAATGTCCCTGAAGGCGAACACGTCTTCATCTTCGTAGAGTTTGTCGCAGGGGATTTCACCCTTGATGATTTTACAAAACAGGCAGTTTTCGCTCATGGCGTCCTCCTTGCACGAGGTTTGCGTTATCGGGATGTCGGCCTGACCTGCGGTTGCAGGTAAAAGACCAGGGCATTGTCTTGACCAACAATATTGGTGGGCTGCATGGCAAAGGAAATGGTGCGTGTTCCTATTTCCACATCAAGCTGTTTGAGGGCATCGAGATCCAGCGGATACTCCCGTCCGGCAAGCCCATCCAAAAGACTTGCCAGGCCGGCATCCTGGCCGCTGCCCTGTTCCTTGAAGCGGGGGGAAACGTAGAGCCGGCGTGATTGCCGGTCAAACCTGGTGATCAGATCACAGGAAACCGGCAGGCGCAGCTCGCCAAGCTGCACTCGAATAGGCTTGTTGGCCACCATGGCGTTCACGGTCATGTTCCTGCCACCCAAAACTCCATGCAGGGAGATGACATTATTGCGGATGCTGAGATGCTCTAAAGATTCGAGGATAAGTTGCCCCTGGACGGTGGAACCCTGGGTTGGAATAGTGAGCGGCAGAATTTTCTTGACAGCCGCATGCACAGTTTCCGCCGGCAGAGTTAGAACAACATCGCGGTTGGTGGCCTGGGCAGCTGAAAGAAAAACAAGGAAAAGAAAAATAGAGGCACAGAGGGATATCTTTTTCATGGGAAACAGGTAGGTTAAAGGTTGGATAAAGCTGGAATGTACCTGTTATCCTTTGTCTGGGGCAACAGAAAAGTGAGGCTTTGGGCTGCCGCTTCCTGAGTCCTCTTGTGTTGTTTCGCCATTGAACTGATTGTGCCTTGTTTTCTATGGAGCTGATTGTCCGTTCAGAATGCTGTCTTTCAGGAGCGCCGTCGCAACTTGTCAAAGCTCTGCAACGCGAGCTGAGCATGGATAACCCCCGCTATGCAGATGCCAAGCGCTATGGCCGCTGGATCGGCAAGAAACTGCAGCCCAGGCTGCAGTTTTATAGAATCGAGCAGGGAAGCTTGTATTTCCCGCGCGGCTTTGCCAATGAAGCGGTGCGTTTCTGCAGACAGCTTAGCGGAGAGAATCCGGCCATTGTTGATGAGCGTCGTCTGCTGCCGCCGCTTGATCTACATTTTTCCGGCACCCTGCGGGAGTATCAGGAGCAGGCGGTCGAGGCCACTGCTGCCCGTTCCTTTGGTGTGCTGGAGGCTGGAACCGGTTCCGGCAAGACCGTGATGGCGCTTGCGCTCATGGCCCGGCGCGGCCAGCCGGCCCTGGTTCTGGTGCACACCAAGGAACTGCTCAATCAGTGGCTGGAGCGAATCCGCCAGTTTCTTCATATCGAGGCAGGCCAAGTCGGGGACGGCAAACTGGATATCCAGCCGGTGACTGTGGCCATAGTCAACACAGCCCGCAAACACCTGGATAAGCTGGTTCCCAACTGCGGCCATCTGCTGGTGGATGAATGCCACCGGGTGCCGGCCTCGCTGTTTACCGAAACCGTATCCGCCTTTGACAGCCACTACATGCTCGGCCTGTCGGCCACTGCCTTTCGCCGCGACGACGGTATGACCCGTCTGATCTACATCTACATGGGCGAGCGGGCACACCGGGTAGACAGCACTATGCTGGCGGCCAGTGGTGCGGTGCTGCAACCGGAACTGATCCAGAAAGCAACCTCGTTCAAGTATGGATTTCAGGGGGATTATGCCAAGCTGCTCAAGGCGCTGACCGAAGATCCGGGCCGTAATGCCCTGATTCTGGAAGATACGCTCAGGCTGGTCCGCCAGGCCGACCGGGGCACGGTCCTGCTGGTTTCAGACCGGCGCGCCCACTGCGAGTTTTTTGCCGAAGGCCTTGCCGCCCAGGGCGTGGCGGCAGCCCTCTTGACCGGACAAACAGCCAGGGAAGAACGGGAGCAGATCGTGGCTGATGTACAGGCCGGTAAGCTTGAAGTTTTGGTGGCCACAGTGCAACTCATAGGCGAGGGCTTTGACTGCCCCGGCCTGAGCACGCTGGTGCTGGCCACACCCATCAAGTTTGAAGGACGGTTGCTCCAGGTGGCAGGCCGCATCGTGCGCCCGGCCGCCGGGAAAAAGGCCGTTATCGTGGATTATGTGGATACTGCTGTGCCGCTGCTGCGCCGCTCAGCCGCAGCACGACGGGTGGTGTTTGCGGATTGGTAAAGATTTGAAGCCTGATTGTGCAATACAGCCTTGTTTGTTCTTTATCCTTTCCTTAATCCGGCCAGCCGCATCTTGAAGAATACATAGAATCTGTAAATACAGTAGGTTATCAATGTTTTCAACTGGGAAGCAGGGCGTTCAACACTGAGCAATGCTTTGCGCCGCCAAAGATGGCTCACTTGATTTTTTTCTGATTTTTTGTTTATATAAACGGTTTTTGCGGCTTTCCCCGATGCAGTAGTACTGCTGTCCGCCCCTTATTTCACCCGCCTGTCTGTGCGCTGGACGCGCAACCTTATAGCTACCTCATATGAAGCAAGATACGATTCGCAATGTCGCCATCATCGCCCACGTGGATCATGGCAAAACAACCTTAGTTGATCAACTTTTTCGCCATAGCGGCATGTTCCGTGCCAATCAGCAGGTGGCGGAGCGCATGATGGACTCCATGGAGCTGGAGCGCGAGCGCGGCATCACCATTGCCGCCAAAAACGGCTCGTACCGCTATGGCGCATACCAGATCAATATCATTGACACCCCTGGCCATGCGGATTTCGGTGGCCAAGTGGAGCGGGTCTTGCATATGGCCGACGGCGCAGTGCTCTTGGTCGATGCCCAGGAAGGCCCCATGCCGCAGACTTTTTTCGTGGTCAAGAAAGCCCTGGCCGAAGGCCTGCCCATTTTGCTGGTGGTTAATAAAATCGATAAACCGGCCGCCAGGCCGGAGTGGGTAGTGGATCAGGTTTTTGATCTCTTGGCACGTCTTGGCGCGCCCGATGAGACCCTCGACTTTCCGATAGTCTATGCCTCGGCCAAGTCGGGCTACGCCTTGACCGAAGCGGATGCCTCACCCGAGGGGGTCGGCATGGATGCCATCTCCGAGATGATTGTGCGCCATGTGCCGCCGCCGCCGGGCGATCCGGATGCGCCCCTGCAACTGCAGATCAACACCATTGATTACTCACCGTATTTGGGCAGACTCGGCACCGGCAAGGTTACCAGTGGTCATTTTGATTTGCGCACCCCGTTGGCTGTGGTGCGGCGAGATGGCAGCATTGCCCCTGCCCGCATCAACAAAATCTTTGTCTTTGACGGCGATCAAAAAGTACCGGCAGATATCGCGACCTGCGGCGATATCGTCTCCATTGCCGGAATGGAAGATGTGACCATAGGTGATACCTTCACTGATCCGAACCATCCCCAACCGCTGCCGGTGATCGAGATCGACCCGCCCACCATTGCCATGCAGTTTATCCCCAATGACTCTCCTTTTGCCGGTCAGGACGGCAAATTCGTCACATCAAGGCACCTGGAAGAGCGTCTGAGCCGGGAAATACTGGCCGACGTGGCCCTGCAGGTGACACCACTGAGCGAGGGCGTGGGTTTTCAGGTGGCGGGCCGGGGCGAGTTGCACCTCTCCATCCTGATCGAGAAGATGCGGCGGGAAGGTTATGAGTTTCAGGTCACCCGGCCGCAGGTGCTGATGCGGGAAGAAAATGGCCGGCTTTTGGAACCCTACGAAGAACTTTCCGTGGATGTGGATGAGCAGTACCAGGGTGTAGTCATTGAAAAACTGGGCAAACTCAAGGGCGTACTTACCGATATGCAGACCGGTGGAGAACTGACCCGCATGAAATTCAAGATCCCAACCCGCGGGCTCTTGGGTTATCGCGCCGTGTTCATGACCGATACCCGCGGCATGGGGGTGATGAACTACGTTTTTGCCGAATGGGGCCTCTATGCCGGAGAGATCCAAAACCGCAGCAACGGGGTGATGATCGTCAAGGAAACCGCCACCACCGTGGCCTATGCGCTTTTTAATCTGCAGGAACGCGGGCGGCTTTTTCTCGGCCCAGGTGTCCATACCTATCCCGGCCAGATCATCGGCGAACATTGCCGTCCGGCTGACTTGGTGGTCAACCCGGCCAAGGGAAAAAAGCTCACTAATATGCGCGCCTCAGGCTCGGACGAGGCGGTCATCCTCACACCACCCCTTGACATGAGTCTTGAGGAGTGCATAGCCTATATCAATGACGACGAACTGGTCGAGATTACACCGAAGGCTATCCGTTTGCGCAAAAAGAAGGATGCGAAAATACGAGCTTAAAACGGTATATTTGTAACTGGGAGGCAGATATGTCTGAGTTGATCTTTATCATCGTGGCTCTGCTCGCAGCAGGGCTCACCTTTGCCCTTATTTACAAAAAAACCGGTGGCGACTGCATACCCTGAGTCTTGATGTACAGCACCGCAGGTGCGGGGCTTGCCACCTATTTCTTGTTAAAAGCGCTGTTTTAAGGGTTTTGAGAGCTTGGGCAGCGGGCCTGAGAGGCAAATTGCTCTTAGCCCGCTTCCAGCCCGCCCTTTGCCGTGAGCAAGCGTTCGCGCCTTTCACCTTTACTTGGCCCTTTGCCTTCTTGTATTTTAATTACATACTTTTTCTTTGTGACAGGGTTTAGACGGGTCTAAGGAAATATCATGCCAACTCCACCATATCCTTCATCTCACGTACCATCACTGAATGCTGCGGTCGTCATCCGGGAACGCATCAAGGAAAAGCGGCTTTTTGAAGCGCAGTTTCTTTTTGGCCTTTTGGATGAGGATGATATGCCGGTGCAGGAGCGGCTGGCCTTGGAGCGCGAACTGGACGGCTTGCTCGCAGTCGTGCGTGATCTTCAACTCCAGACCAACAAATATCTTGCCGAAGGTGAACACGTTCTGGCCAGGAAAATGCACCGGGAAATGGAGCGAATCGCCATAGATGTGCCCGGTCTGGAATTCGGCAGGCGTCATCTTGATGAGCAGGGCCTTACCTCAAGGGAATCCCCGCTGCCTCACCCTGTGGATGGCACGGTTCCGAGCAGGACTTTTAAGAACGGAGGTGAAGAACCTGAGCCGGAGAAACCGCGACAGCCCGGCCTTGTCGCACAGGCGCGACATCGGCTTACTGGTTTACCGAGGCGATATACGTCTGTTTCCAAGGGAAAACTGTTGTTAACTGGTGCTGTACTGATTCTGCTGATTCTCAGCTTGCTCTTCCTGAACCTGATGCGACGGGAATACTCCGATGCTTCCTTGAAGGCCAAGTCCGAGGAGGGGGTGGCCATCAAACCTCTTTCCGTGCGTCAGGGAGAATCCAGCGCAGTGCATGCGGATGAATCGGCACAAACGAAGCCTGCACCGGCAGAAACGGGGGATGCGGCTGCCGATATCAGTATCAGCCCACTGTCGGTTGAACCTGGTTCAGCTCAATAAAAAAGAGAATAGCTAGGCCTTTGCTTGGCAAGCTTTGCCATTTTACTTGACAACCTAACAGAATCTTTCTATCCTTCTTTTTCCGTTAGCTGGGGGATGGTCTAACGGCAAGACAGCGGACTCTGACTCCGCTTATCGGGGTTCGAATCCCTGTCCCCCAGCCAGATGTTGTATATATTTTTAATGGAGTGCTGTCAGGCCTTAATGGGTCTGATTTTTTATTGCTCTTTTCCGTATCGTATTTGCTGTTTGCTACTGGTAGCGGTTCTGGAAGCATGATTTCTAGTTGACCGAATAGCCGCTATCCTGTAAGCTTGCTCTTCATTCCTCGGTAGCTCAGCCGGTAGAGCAGGTGGCTGTTAACCACCCTGTCGGGGGTTCGAATCCCTCCCGAGGAGCCAAATCATAATTCGGAGACATCCGATACCATACATAAACCCGCTACCCATCAAGGTTAGCGGGTTTTTTGTTGTCCGTTGTAGTTCGGGGGAGACTCGAAAAATAGCGGCACCAGTGATTTCCGGCACACAAAATCAATAAATTAGAATGGCTGTTTGACTCAAAAAGTGAATAATTCGAGGTGGCCTCGGGGTAATCCGTTGACAGCCTGGGGCACATGGAGGCATACCCCGTGGCCCCAGTAAATATCCACCGGCAAAGCCGGTGGCTTTAGGCTGTGGACCGCTCAAAGCCGTCTATTCAAAAAATCCTCTGACCACCGTGCGGTGGTCGACTACCTGAACAAATGCAGTTGCTCTAAACGCTGCTCTTCTTGCTCTTGCAAGCGAATGTATGACCGAACCACAGCCTCATCTGCACCCACTGTGGATACAAAATAGCCACGTGCCCAAAAACTCATGCCCGTGTAGTTCTTTCGCTGACCAAGGTAGGTACACGCTATATAAATCGCGCTCTTGCCCCCTTCATATAACCCACCACGTGCGATACAGCGTGAACCGCCCCGGTATTGTGGGAGGCTCCAAAGTCTGAGAGAATGGAGTCATGAATACCCCGGAACATGTCAACCTTATTTGAACCAGTACTTTAAAAATTAAATTGCTTTTCAATAACTCTTTGTAAGGTTGGGAGTTGACTCCTTTTTCAAGGGTTTCTTGATCGGCATCTGCGGGCACAGGGTTAATACAAACCTCCACAGGTGGCATCTGTACTTTTGACCTGCCACGGCTGCAGCGCTCCGGGTGCTTGGTAAAGGCTTCATCAAGCGCTGCCTGACGGACTTTGGCTATTTCAAGGTGCTGCCCGATAAAGACTTGCTGCGGCGTAAAACCGGCCAAAGTGCTATGGTGATGGGCATTGTTGTGGCCTGATGCCCAGCGCGCAAGGATGGCTTCGCGATGATTCCCT
>JAUNUN010000006.1:30683-82146 GCA_030538155.1 bacterium | reverse complement strand
ATAAGAATCAAGGGGGACAGTAATTTTCTATTGACACTGTCAACCATATCAACGGCCGCAGAGGGATGGTTTCAATCCACGCGCCCGTGAGGGGCGCGACCCAACACCGACAGCGACATCCTGATCGGTAGCAAAGTTTCAATCCACGCGCCCGTGAAGGCGCGACAAAGGTTTTACGAGTGGCGGTGCTAATGGATCTAGTTTCAATCCACGCGCCCGTGAAGGCGCGACCCGCCTTCGCTTTGCCTGATCGATGAAGAGGAGTGGTTTCAATCCACGCGCCCGTGAAGGCGCGACTTGCAGCAGAAAGCGCTGCCGTGCCTTTATTGCTGTTTCAATCCACGCGCCCGTGAAGGCGCGACCCTCACCTACCCGGTAGACCTGCTTGGCATAGCCGTTTCAATCCACGCGCCCGTGAAGGCGCGACCAGCAGCTCTGTTTTGTGCTCGATGATGAGTTCAGTTTCAATCCACGCGCCCGTGAAGGCGCGACCCAGTCCCCAGCCGCCCATTTCCTTGAGCAGCTCGTTTCAATCCACGCGCCCGTGAAGGCGCGACGCTTCCACGGTGCGTTTCCGGCACGCGGACGGTTGTTTCAATCCACGCGCCCGTGAAGGCGCGACTGGTTCAGCCCCAGCCGTTCCAGGGTTTTCTTTTCGTTTCAATCCACGCGCCCGTGAAGGCGCGACCTGTTTGCCGTCCCTCCGGCCCATACTTCAAGGCGTTTCAATCCACGCGCCCGTGAAGGCGCGACTCAAATTCAGCCGCGTTCATCCTGCACCTCTAGCCGTTTCAATCCACGCGCCCGTGAAGGCGCGACCGATACCAGCCGGAACACGGCAGTGGGCGGATTGGTTTCAATCCACGCGCCCGTGAAGGCGCGACGCCGTACTCTGGGCGCTTCGCTGCCCGCATCCTTGTTTCAATCCACGCGCCCGTGAAGGCGCGACATCTGAGGGCTCAGTCGCCCATTGAATGCGTTATGGTTTCAATCCACGCGCCCGTGAAGGCGCGACTGCCACCTCAGACGGATACCACTGCGCTAGTTCCGTTTCAATCCACGCGCCCGTGAAGGCGCGACCCGCCTGTAGATTTATTCTCAATCACATTGGTGTAGTTTCAATCCACGCGCCCGTGAAGGCGCGACCTACATCAGCGGCACACAGGTGAATCTGAGCTGTGTTTCAATCCACGCGCCCGTGAAGGCGCGACATCCCACATCGCCTGGCTATTCTTGTAGCTGTAATGTTTCAATCCACGCGCCCGTGAAGGCGCGACCGCCGTACTCTGGGCGCTTCGCTGCCCGCATCCTTGTTTCAATCCACGCGCCCGTGAAGGCGCGACTCCTGATTTCTCGATCTTGTCCCCCAGCCCGATTAGTTTCAATCCACGCGCCCGTGAAGGCGCGACAAGCGCGCCTGCGCCAACGGCGGCAGCACAGCAACAGTTTCAATCCACGCGCCCGTGAAGGCGCGACGTGGAGGCGTAAATGGAAATTATAAAAACCAGGAAGGTTTCAATCCACGCGCCCGTGAAGGCGCGACCATGCTACCAAGCTGAGGCGTCCAGGCGGCAGATGTTTCAATCCACGCGCCCGTGAAGGCGCGACGCAGGAAGTGGTAGCAGAGATGCCGAAGGTGTTTGTTTCAATCCACGCGCCCGTGAAGGCGCGACAACGCCGGGGCCAGAACCACCACCACGATACAAGGCGTTTCAATCCACGCGCCCGTGAAGGCGCGACGGGTGCAGGCGTGAAACAAGAAGGCATTCCAGCTGTTTCAATCCACGCGCCCGTGAAGGCGCGACGTATGACGAGTTGGATGGTTTTGATGTCGATATCGTTTCAATCCACGCGCCCGTGAAGGCGCGACTCGGCCTGGAAACGGAGAAGGCCACCCATGTGGTAGTTTCAATCCACGCGCCCGTGAAGGCGCGACCCTGAAATATCTGGCCGATGTGATCGGATTCAATGCCGTTTCAATCCACGCGCCCGTGAAGGCGCGACGCGTGGACAACTGCCGCTTCTGTAAAGCAGTGAATGTTTCAATCCACGCGCCCGTGAAGGCGCGACAGTTGGTGTTTGCTCGGTTTGAATGGGATGGCGATGTTTCAATCCACGCGCCCGTGAAGGCGCGACCTCTTCAAATTGCCGTCTGATGTTGGGGTCAGATGTTTCAATCCACGCGCCCGTGAAGGCGCGACAGGCTTGCACCCGCAGCATGGCATCATCAAACTCGTTTCAATCCACGCGCCCGTGAAGGCGCGACAGGGAATATGCGGGATGATGAACGAGCGTAGCTTTGTTTCAATCCACGCGCCCGTGAAGGCGCGACAAGGGCATGCGATCCGAGTATTACACCGCAGCCAAGTTTCAATCCACGCGCCCGTGAAGGCGCGACCATTGGCGTTCTGGCAAAATCATCAAGGCAAGTGTTTCAATCCACGCGCCCGTGAAGGCGCGACGCCGGATATCCCCGATACCGGTACCGGACGCATTGTTTCAATCCACGCGCCCGTGAAGGCGCGACCAAATCATCCCTGTCGTTATTGATCTTGAGTTTTCGTTTCAATCCACGCGCCCGTGAAGGCGCGACCAACGCGTGTAACTGGTTGATCATCATATTTTTTGTTTCAATCCACGCGCCCGTGAAGGCGCGACGACGTTTTTTTGATTCGGCGCTCTGTCTCAGCTCGTTTCAATCCACGCGCCCGTGAAGGCGCGACTGAACAGTGAACTCGCATTCACAGCATTCAATATGTTTCAATCCACGCGCCCGTGAAGGCGCGACGGTAAAATCTCTAGCTTTCTTTAGTCTTTCGCCAAGTTTCAATCCACGCGCCCGTGAAGGCGCGACAGGCAACTGGGAATCGCCCGGCGAGGCCTACCCGCTGTTTCAATCCACGCGCCCGTGAAGGCGCGACGCTGTCGGTGGTTGCAGATGTAGTCCGATATGTCGGTTTCAATCCACGCGCCCGTGAAGGCGCGACCCGCCTCGATGATTGCCCGGCGCTGATTGTGTCCTGTTTCAATCCACGCGCCCGTGAAGGCGCGACGAGCCAACATAGACAACAATGTTGGCACACGTGGAGTTTCAATCCACGCGCCCGTGAAGGCGCGACACCGGAATGCCGATATTGTCGGCGCGCTCGTGCGGTTTCAATCCACGCGCCCGTGAAGGCGCGACCCACGATCTCGCGCCCGGCATCGTCAAAAACCTTGTTTCAATCCACGCGCCCGTGAAGGCGCGACGCAAGTCTTCAAACGCCTCTTTTTGCTCGTTGACGTTTCAATCCACGCGCCCGTGAAGGCGCGACCACGCTTGAACTCGGCCAGGGTGGTTCCTTTTTCGTTTCAATCCACGCGCCCGTGAAGGCGCGACGCCCTGGCGATTACGGCGGACCGGAACATGGGCGTGTTTCAATCCACGCGCCCGTGAAGGCGCGACTGTGGCCATTCCCCATGAGGACCTGCAGCAGCCTGTTTCAATCCACGCGCCCGTGAAGGCGCGACGGCCAAGCGCCGCTCGATCTGCTGCGGGATCTGGTGTTTCAATCCACGCGCCCGTGAAGGCGCGACCCCAGGGAGCGCCTGCCGACATGCCTGATGAAGAGTTTCAATCCACGCGCCCGTGAAGGCGCGACGCCAGTGATGCCTTGAAAGAGCACAATTCCTTTATGTTTCAATCCACGCGCCCGTGAGGGGCGCGACTCCACCGTTGGCGAGGCGGTGGAGCCGAGGAATTACGTTTCAATCCACGCGCCCGTGAGGGGCGCGACGTATCCGGTAGGGGATAATCGTATCCGGTAATACGTTTCAATCCACGCGCCCGTGAGGGGCGCGACGCCCTGCACCTGCACATAGCCGGCACCAACCAGCTCCGTTTCAATCCACGCGCCCGTGAGGGGCGCGACTCCACCGTTGGCGAGGCGGTGGAGCCGAGGAATTACGTTTCAATCCACGCGCCCGTGAGGGGCGCGACGTATCCGGTAGGGGATAATCGTATCCGGTAATACGTTTCAATCCACGCGCCCGTGAGGGGCGCGACGCCCTGCACCTGCACATAGCCGGCACCAACCAGCTCCGTTTCAATCCACGCGCCCGTGAGGGGCGCGACTGGGAGAAAGCTGGAAATAGTACCAGTTGAGAAAGTTTCAATCCACGCGCCCGTGAGGGGCGCGACGCATTGTGCTGCAACACCGATGGTATCGGTGCCTGGTTTCAATCCACGCGCCCGTGAGGGGCGCGACCGCTACCGCCGGCAGATTGGAAGAGGGCAGCTATGTTTCAATCCACGCGCCCGTGAGGGGCGCGACTAGGTGAGAGGGTAACACATGTTAGGTGAGAGGGTGTTTCAATCCACGCGCCCGTGAGGGGCGCGACGAGAGATATATATGAAGGTAATATATCAATATATGTTTCAATCCACGCGCCCGTGAGGGGCGCGACCTTCGAGCCGTCGACCTTCTTCGTACCAGTTTTGTGTTTCAATCCACGCGCCCGTGAGGGGCGCGACGCTTCCATGATTTGCGCTCTACCTTTGCCATGATTTGTTTCAATCCACGCGCCCGTGAGGGGCGCGACCGTTGTGCCGATTGATCACATTACTCCAAACAAGTTTCAATCCACGCGCCCGTGAGGGGCGCGACAGAGCGAGATGGATAAGGCTGTGGCTGGCCTTGCCGTTTCAATCCACGCGCCCGTGAGGGGCGCGACGTACACCATCGGCGATAGCCAGTCCGGCTTTGAAGGTTTCAATCCACGCGCCGGGGGGGGGCGCCCCCGGCGCCCCCACACACGGGGGTGGTAATTGATGGTTTTACACACCCCGCCCCGGTGGGGGGCGCCACGCCGCCATTGCCCAGCGCAAAACAGCTCAATTTTGTTTCAATCCACGCGCCCGTGAGGGGCGCGACTGGGCTGTTCCCGTTTTTTTCTTCTAATTTAATTTTGTTTCAATCCACGCGCCCGTGAGGGGCGCGACGCGGCGAGCACTACTATATCATCGTCACGCAAGGTGTTTCAATCCACGCGCCCGTGAGGGGCGCGACGTCCAGGCGCGCTTGAGCTTCTGCACCTCGGTTTCGTTTCAATCCACGCGCCCGTGAGGGGCGCGACACGGCCTTTCCTGCCCACTTACTTTGGGTAGAAAGTTTCAATCCACGCGCCCGTGAGGGGCGCGACTGTCGTTGGCCACCATCTCGATGCCGACAAAGGTGTTTCAATCCACGCGCCCGTGAGGGGCGCGACTCGGCAGCGGCTGCCGGTATGTTGAATTGTCGGATGTTTCAATCCCCGCGCCCGTGAGGGGCGCGACTGCGCGGCCAGGTCATTGATTCCGGCGCACGCATTGTTTCAATCCACGCGCCCGTGAGGGGCGCGACCGCCGTTGTTGCCCCTTGGCAAATTGGACTGTCAGCGTTTCAATCCACGCGCCCGTGAGGGGCGCGACGGTAGCCGCAGCGAGTGCAAGCGAATATTGAAAAGTTTCAATCCACGCGCCCGTGAGGGGCGCGACGTTGAACAACGGGCAAAAGATTGCCTTCGCGCAGTTTCAATCCACGCGCCCGTGAGGGGCGCGACAGGCCAACATGCACTGCACCAACTGCCGGAGCAATGTTTCAATCCACGCGCCCGTGAGGGGCGCGACGCTGGTCATACCAGTCTTGCGACATCGGTCTCACGTTTCAATCCACGCGCCCGTGAGGGGCGCGACTTCAATGGAATCCAATGGGCGGTGGACGCAGTTAGTTTCAATCCACGCGCCCGTGAGGGGCGCGACAAGTATATTGCGCCGTTTGCCGCCGCCCAGGTCTGGTTTCAATCCACGCGCCCGTGAGGGGCGCGACGATACAGCGTGCGGTGGCGGACCGCATCGAGTTTGTTTCAATCCACGCGCCCGTGAGGGGCGCGACAAGAAGTGGTGGTCAAACAAGGCGCAGGTAATCTTGTTTCAATCCACGCGCCCGTGAGGGGCGCGACGCAAGCCTGGATGGACAGGATCTGTCCGGGGTGATGTTTCAATCCACGCGCCCGTGAGGGGCGCGACCACAACCACCTCTTCGCGCAACTTGAACGCTTGAGCGTTTCAATCCACGCGCCCGTGAGGGGCGCGACTGCCGCTTATCTGCTTGAGTCGCAGCAGCTCATCGTTTCAATCCACGCGCCCGTGAGGGGCGCGACCAGGATACAGAGCAGATACGAGCTTTCCTAGAGAGTTTCAATCCACGCGCCCGTGAGGGGCGCGACATTTTGCGATGATTGTTGGGGCGAAAACTATGAAGTTTCAATCCACGCGCCCGTGAGGGGCGCGACCATTGAGCCGCTGGCGCTGGTCATACCAGTCTCGCGTTTCAATCCACGCGCCCGTGAGGGGCGCGACTAGACCGCTGTACTAATAGTGTACACTCTGTACTTGTTTCAATCCACGCGCCCGTGAGGGGCGCGACGCTTGTCTCCGCGCTGTATCCAAGCTTAGATGTAGTTTCAATCCACGCGCCCGTGAGGGGCGCGACTGGCCGCCAGTCTTTGCGCTCTAATTTCATTTTTTGTTTCAATCCACGCGCCCGTGAGGGGCGCGACTATACTGATACAGCTCTCGCTGTATCAGTATATTGGTTTCAATCCACGCGCCCGTGAGGGGCGCGACTGATTTGAGCACTATTCCTTACGCTCTAATCTTTGTTTCAATCCACGCGCCCGTGAGGGGCGCGACGCTTACACGGCAAGATGCCGTATTCATACAATAAAAAAGACACAATCCGCGAAAGGCGGATACAAGGGTAAAGCTATCACCTCCTCAGCCGTCCCTTGTTCATTTTTCCCTGATAGAGTCTGAAGCGCGAAGCTCCCGGCAAATTCTGTGTACCGGCGCTTCGCGCCACTTCAAAACCGTTAGATGAGGAGCAATCCTTCCTGGTCAATCCCCGGCTTGGCGCCAACATGCTCAACCCGTTTGCGCCAGTTGGCACCAAGGAAATAAAAGCGTAGGCTGTCGGCCTCTTCATCTATTTCGCTGACCAACTGTGCACGCAAAAGCACCCATTGGGCCGGATCCACCAGGCATTCAAATACAGAATACTGCACCCGTTGGCCATAGTTGCGGCAAACCTTGGCCACCCGCCGCAGCCGTTTGGCCCCGCCCGGATCGCTTACGCGCACATCGTAGCTGACCAACACCAGCATAACAGCCTCCTATTTCCAGAGCAGCGGCGGATAGCCGTCAAGATCGCCCCGTAAGTGCCGAGCCAGCAAGAGCGCCTGCACATGGGGAAAGAGGCCCAGGGCCATGTTCTCTTCCAGAAAAGGATGCCTCATTTCCTCCTGCTTGCGTTTCTGGTAAGCGGTCAGCACGGTTTTGCGGGCAGTATCGCTCAGGGTTATGGAACCGCTGCCGCTTTGGGAAAAATCGCGGGGCTGCAACTGGCCAAGGTTGATGAGCGAGAGCGCCATGCGGTCGGCAAAGGGGCGAAATTCTTCCATAATATCCAGCGCTAAACTGGGGCGGCCGGGCCGGTCGCGGTGGAGAAAACCCACGGCCGGATCGAGCCCAACGCCTTCAAGAGCACCACTCACATCGTGCCGGAGCAGAGTGTAGAGAAAGGAGAGCAGACAGTTTACCGGATCAAGCGGCGGCCTGCGGTTGCGGCCATCCATAAAAAACACGTTTTTGTCGCGCAGGATAAGGTGGTTCAGGGCCTGAAAATAGATGCGCGCCGCATCGCCTTCAATCCCGCGTACCTGCTCAAGATTTGGGTTTTGCTGCAAGCTGCGCAGGGCGGCAAAGAGGTGATCCACCGCTGCCTGCACGGCATCTTCATCCAGCTTGCCGCTGTGATCGCGCAGAGCACGCTGCAACACGGTTCGGCAGTTGGCAATTTTACCGAGAACACAGGCCGTGGCCAGCGCTGCAGATGCACTCAGGTCGTCTGCCCGGCGGTATTGCTCGCGCCGCAAGAGCACATTGCCGCTTACCGGACCCTGCACCCGGGCAAGAAAACGCCCGTTTTCGGTAAGAAAGCTCACCGTTACCCCGCGTTCCCCACACATGCCCAACAAAAACGGGCTGCAGCCCACATTGCCGAAACAGACGATAGAGGCAAGTGTATGCACCGGCACACGCAGGGCTGTGCTCTGCTCGATGCGCACAGCCACGGTTTCGCCGTCTTTGGCCAGGTATGCGCCTTGGGTGGTGACAAAGAGGGTGTTGAGCAGCTTTTTCATGGGGCGACCATACGGTGGAGGTAGGTGGCCACGCTTTTTTTAGAGGCCGCTGTGGGCAGACAGCGCGGCAAGAGGGAGCAGCTTCCGCATTTCGGCCCGAATTCCGGGCCTGGGGTTTTCTCACTGCGGAGCAGCTCGTGCAGTGCAGCCGCCGCAGTTTGCGTGCTGTGGCGCAGGGTCTGGTCAAAAACTACGGGGTAGCGGCGCTGTTTCTGGCCGTAATACAACGCGCCCTCGGGCACAGTACAGTTGAGCATCTCTTCCAGGCACAAGGCCTGGGCGCACAACTGCACCCGATCGGTATCATCCTTTTTAGGGCGGCCGCGTTTATACTCCACCGGCAGCGGCAACCAAAAGCCGTCTTCCTGAAGGTGGAACTCCACAATGTCGGCCTGACCGCTCAGCCCCAGGCGCAACGAACGCAGAGACAGGCTGTATTCCACCCGCACCTTGCGCCGCGATTCTGCGCCCGGCTTGTGCACCCGCTCGTGCATGAGACGGCCCTCGGCGGTGAACAGGTTTTCCTGCCACTGCTGCTCAATATGAACCAATGCGCACCTTCTGCGACAATACAGGTAGTGCTGGAGCGCGGAGATCATCACTAATTCGTCTTCGTCGTACAGATCGGACAAGGATAATGGTGCAGTTATTCCGCTCTGTTCCATTGTTTCAGCCGTTCCTTTATTTCTGGCGGGAGGAGGCAGGATCGCTCAGCAAATTGACAATCAGGCGGATGAGCACATGCTTTTGATCCGGGTGAGAGGCCGCCAACAATAAAGCCAGGGCAACCAGGGCCTTGTTGTCGATTTGCACGGTTTCGATCAAGCCGTTTTCCTGTAAATAGAGCAGAAAGAGAAAGGAGCCGATGCGTTTATTGCCGTCGTTAAAAGGGTGATCCTTGATCACGAAATAGAGCAGATGGGCCGCTTTTTCCTCGACGCTGGGATACAGATCTTAGCCACCAAAGGTTTGATGGATAGCGCCGAGAGTGCCGGCCAGGCTTTCATCGCGCTCGCGTCCGAAGAGTTCGGTGGCTTCACCGTTTGCGGCCAGTTCTTCGCGCAGGCAGGCTATGCCTTTGCGAACCAGCGCCAGATCAAAGTAAAGCGCCCCTTGCCGCTTGAGGCCGGATGGAATCTCAAGGCGGTCTTCATCGTACTGGAGCAGCAACTGCCAACTGAGCTCGTAGCGGCGCACCAGATCTATCAGGGTTAAGCCAGTGGAATCGGTGAGCTCGTTGTATTCCAGCGTGGCAGTTAAGAGATCAAGCACGCTGCGCAGTTCGGCCAGACCCTGTTCGGCCAAGCGCCGCTGGTTGAGGGTATACCCCTGAACTAGATACTCCTTGAGCACCGACGAGGCCCAAATGCGGAACTGGGTGCCGCGCTGCGATTTCACGCGATACCCGACTGAGATGATGACGTCGAGGTTGTAGAGACTTGTCAGGTACTTTTTCCCATCGGCGGCAGTTATCCGGGATTTCCGGACAACTGCCGCTTCCATGAGTTCTCCTTCTTTAAAAATATTGCGGAGATGCTCAGAGATGGTGCGCTTATCACGCTGAAACAGTTTCACCATTTGCGCCTGGGTCAGCCAAACAGTCTCCTCCTGCAGCCGGACATCCAGCGTAATTTTGCCGTCTTCCGTTTGCTAGAAAACAACAGAATCACTGTTCAAATTAGTACCTTTTATCGGACCATCAGAGTTTTATCACTTTGGTCTTATAGAAATCATTGAAACAATGACCAGTAACATTTACGCGGTATCCTTTGTTTCAAATAATTGCACAGCCATCCGCAGTCATTTTTTCTAATTTCAGCACTGCTTCCATATAACCAAGAAATGAAGAATATTCTGCATTCCACAGCCAAACCCCTGGATATTTGCTGGATTCTTCGATGGCTAATTTTGCAAGAATCTTTTTACGAACGCGAATACTATTGGTTTGAATTTCACGCCATGAGACATCTTCAAAGTTTTTGAGGCGTTGAACCAGCGCCGGGTCAACAACCGCTAATTGTGTATCATCTTCAATGACCCTGAATTTCGTTTCCACAAATTGGAAGGAAAAAATGCCTTCTTGCTTAACCAACTCCTCTGAAATGCTGCCGCTCTCGCGAATTTCTCGCCGTATAGCTTCTGTACATAAATCAGGTGATATCGTACGCCCATCTGCAAAAAAATCGGCCAAAATACGGGAAGAGACATCGAAAGCCGGGTGTTTCACTACATTGGTGCTGTTTCCGTCCAGCGTTACTGTCCACACATCTGATTTTCCATATTCTGCATTGCGGTTAACACGTCCGGCAAGTTGGAGCAGAGAAAGCAGCGAAGCCCGTTCACGCACACCGGTTTTGAACGACAAGTCCATTCCAGCTTCAACGCAAGATGTGGCTATCAGACACCATTTTGTATGTTCTTGGAGTTTTAATCTCGTTTTGACTGCGTCCAGAGTGATTTCACGGTCTTTTGGCGTCAATGACGTTGAAAGATGTAAAATATTACCCTCGCCGAACACTTCGCTTGCAACTTTCGCCGCTGCCGCTGCGGTATGCACGGTATTGAGTACAACAATTACAGGCCCATCCAATTGCCGCAACCATGCGGCAAGCCCATTTAGATCCATTGACTCAGGTCTATAGCGATAACGGATACGGTCACTTTCAAAGGTTTGTAATTGTTTTTGGCAGTTATTCGGTATGACATTGACGGGACTGATAGCAGATGTTCCGAATTCGTTCAGGGTCCAGAAATGAAAGAGCGAGCCGGAGGCTAAAATCCAATAACAGGACCATGCAGAGGCTGCATGTTGAATCCACTGCCAAGCCAACGGCAGTAATTTTGCTGGCAACATGGCATGGGCTTCGTCCAGAAACACAGCACTCCCCGGGAAGTTTTGTAAACGCCGCAGAGTGGATGGCCTTGCCGATGCAAGTGTTTCAAAAAAGGCAACAGCGGTGGTTACCACAATAGGAGCATCCCACAGGGCGGTGAGTTTGCGGCTTGCCGCATCATCGAAATCGGCCCGATGATGTACTTCCGCAACCACGCCTTCCTCATGTTCGCCAGGCAAGAGTAAAGCCTTGCGATAAACCTGCGCTGATTGTGTAATGATATTGGTAAAGGGTAGAATCACAAAAATTCTTCGTAGTTTGTGCCGAGCCGCCGTTGCAAGTAAATTTGCCATGATAGCCGTGGTTTTGCCGGTACCAACCGGCGCATCACAAAAAGTAATGCCGCTTTCATGTTGACTTTCAAAACAACTGGTAAAAAAAGCTGCGCGTAACTGGTTACGTGCACTTTCTTCTCCTCCTGAACTTAGGCCGTCCACGTAACATCGCAAAGCCGCCAAGCGTTCAGACGCCCGTAGCTTGGGCGGCTTTGATCTTTGCAGTTCCCCTTGCGACGCACGAGCGGCGTCGCCATGGTCCGCGTGGGTTAAGCAAGAAAAGAGGACACGAACATCTGGCGGGAGCAATGCCAATGCTCCCTTCTGCAACTGTTTAGGTGTAATCTTGGACCGGACACTCGATTCATGACGAGTCAAATAAACTGAAAGCGACCCATTCACTCGTTCTTTGGCTCTATTGTCTCGCCAATCTTTCTTGCCAATACCCATTTCGTTTAAATCAGGAAGTCCGGAATGGTGCGCAAACACCAACAACATGGATTGGTAGTACTCCTGTGACATGAGGTAGGAGACGCCTGCATCTTCATGCGGAAGAGGCAAGCGCGCCACCCTTTTATCCCACGGCAGGGCCAAGGTCTTTTGATTGTCATCATCGAGCTTGCCGAGGTCGTGATATTCTGCGGCAAGCTCATAAACACGCTTAACCGTCTTGGCGTCCCAACCCCTTGCATAGAGCAGCACTTTACGTAAATAGCATCGTCCCCGTACCAATACATGCCAAATATGGTTGAGGTAGCTTTGGGACGGTGTTTTTTCGTTTGCAGCACTGCGTGCGAGATATTGGGCTGTCATTACGCCATTAGGTCCCGGCACTCAACTTTTTGGTTTAACGCATCAGGTAACTCTACTGGCTCGTAGTCTACCCATGATGTGGAGGGGCTCATGGGGTCATCTCCTTTCCGTTTCGGTGTCAGGGCATCAATCAACAAATAGTCCGGACAACTGCCCAATGCGTCTTTATGCTCTATCCACCATGCGTGGCGGATACGTATATCTGGACGAATGGCAGAACGTGTGTGATCATAGGCGTAAGGAAGCAAGCGTTTCAGCACTTCAACATCGCAGGGCTTACAGCCGGATTTTTTTGCCAGGCTGGGATTGATAAAAAATGGCATTACGTAAACGCCGTGCTGAACTACCCGGTAGGCAAGCGGCGCCATACCTTGATTTTTACCTTCCTGAACACCTGCCTTGTTTGTGTTTGTGTGCCGTTGAATGATAACCTGGGCAAGAGACAACCCCATGCCAAATTGAACAATACCCGTCTTAATATACCCTTTAGCTCCGCCATCTTCGAGGAAGGTGTTACCGAACAGTCGTGCATCCCAGTATTTTTTCACAAAATCACTTTGCAGAAATTTGTCTTCATCATATTTTGCCTTGTCACCCATTTCTTTGGAAATTGTTTGCCGGTCTCGCCCTCTCGATTCCAAAATTCCAAATTGGTAGCCAATTGGTACGTTTTGAAGACCTTGGGTCACAGTTTGAAATACGGGACCTTCCGTCAACTCCATGAGATCACGCAATTTACGCTTGAATGAAACTGGTGATATTTCTCCTTGACCATTGTCACGCACCCTGGGATCGCTTTCCTGGTCAGGGTTCCCATTAGGATTGGAGTTTACTGCTTCAATAATCAGCAAGCCAGTCACGCGTTTCATGTTATCATTCATTGCAATTCTCCTTTATTGTCAATTTCGTAGTTAGTTTGTTGATCTTCTGTTGTTGGTTTCTCGTTCTTGGGAAAGGAAGACAGATAACCAAGAAAAAGTTGAGCACGCTCTTCCGGCGTCAGACGTTTGGGCAATTCAAGCAAATGAAGCTGATCGGCAATACCTGACCATTGCCTCATCCAATAGTGGACCAATTTAACTTTCTCACTATCACGGCATGCACTCGCCCATTTCACATAAGGTGCTGAGCGCATGGCAAGTTGGCTCAATGATGTTGCCGGAGACTCCATCATGCCAACCAGCATAGAGCTACCGCATAACTGCGATGGAAATTCCTTTTTCCGTACCACCTCGCAATACAGACGATGGATCTCGTCGGCGACCCGCAAACAGCGTCCTAACAAAAACGCGCTTTCCTTCATGAAAACCTCCTTCTTGTTCTCCAAGTTAAACAATAGCAGCCCTAAAACACCGAGATAGTATTCCTTATCAGGAAGCGATGTCACTTCGGTTTTTCCTGTTGCTCTGCATAACGTTAGAAAATAGCCCTGCGCATGCCGAATGAAGTGCGATAGCATATGTGCAGCCAAGGCGTGGTTTGGCCTGTCTAACAGTAAGCGCAGACCATCTGTGGGCGTAAATATTGTGACTTTGCTTTTGCCGGTATCCGCTCGCTGTCCGTCATGTTTCCAGATTACATTCAAATAACGATGAAGTTTAATAGGGAAAAGCGTTTTTACTTCGACAGAAACCGGATACGATTTCCCAGTTTTTTCACTCTTGTTTCTGCTCCAGTTCAGTGCACTCAGAGCCGGAACATTCTGACAGCCTGCATGCCACGCAGCAGACGCCTTCTCTAGTGCGGCTACTGTAACGTTACGATAATATACGACTTTGGTTCGTGCTTTATCCATCTTTCGCAGCGAAAATATCTCAATTTCAGCTTCTGTACCTTCAATTCCAAATCCCTTTAATTTCTCAAGAACACTTGCAGCTATACGCTCAAATGAGTTTTCACTTTGATAAGAATCATCTTGCAGATGTACCCCAAAAAATTGGGTAAGGAGGATTTGTTTTTTAGGAAGGACTTTTGGGTATGCAAACAACAATTCTTTGTCACCTGCAACACCATACGTTTTACCTGCATGCTCTTTGGTGGATAACCACTCCAAAGCACGTTTAGTTCGTTTTCGTATTTCATCTCCTACATGAAATGTTTGTTCTTCACACAGATCATAACGGGACTGGGCAGGAACTGCCTTTACTTGCGAACGAATCTTTACACCACCTAAAGATGGTAAAATTACTTCATCAAATTTTTTCCCCACTGAGCGGTTATGAAATCCATAGGCATCTAGATTTTTATATTTATTATATGATATTTGCTCTAATTCATTATTATTCAATAGGTCGTTTATTCGTTCAATGCTTACTGGGTGTCCTATTGGGTAATCAGTATAGTTTCTAATATCTAGAAATATAGAAAATTTTGGTACTGGTATGCGTGAATTAAGATCTTCCTTTTTCTTCTTTTCTTCGGTAACAAAATAGCATAACAATAATCCAGGAAATGAACCATCTAGTATTTTTTGGTATAGGCAATTGAAATATTGATTTTGGAAGACATCTATTTCTATTTTTTTGACAACTTTAAAAAATGTTTGAATTATTTCTCCTGAAATGATCTTTTTAGCACACTGTTGCTCAAGCTCTTCACGTACTTTTCCAAATGATTGTCTCATTCTTTCTCGTGTCTTATCCCAGAAATCATTTTTTTTCTGTTCGTGAGCAGGGATTTTTAGGAATTCTTGTATCCACTCTGATTTTAATTTTTCTCCTGCCTTGCCCTTACTCGCTTTTTTTATTTCATCATCAGTTTTAACTATACGAAAAAGAGGTTGGACGTTGAATCCTGGCAGTGATTTGCCAAGATCTGGTTCAAATTTTCGAAGTTTCAATGCAAGATCAGGAGACAACATCTCCAAGTCATGGATATGGCCTTCTGAGGTCAGCCATACTCGCACACAGGGTTCCTTGGCTGTGACTTTGGGCAATTTTTTGAACTTTCCATGCCAGTCTTTCGCGGAAATACCGGCATCCCGCATTGCATTGGCTGCTTTAACCAATTCATCAATCATCGTTAACCTCCCTTCCTTTCAATCTGTAGTACAGCACTCCATGCTCAATTCGGACGTTCTGGTCATACGTGAATTGGCGAGACGAATTGTATCCATCTGGAAAGATCTCGCGCACCATCGATGGTAGCACCGTGTTGATGCTTGTTTCGACATGGGTTTCTTTCCGGAATGGGCCAAGATAGCTAGGGGTGAATTCTTTCCATCCAAGAAATGGCATGGTGAAGCATTTACCACTTTTCAGGCGCCGCTCAAAAATTGCGGCATATGCGTGCCCTGGTGATGTGGTTTTTGCATCCCAGCATCGAGCGGATTCCGGTAGCGTATTTTTCTTTCTTGCGGGATAGATATGGGCGTAAAGTCGATAGCACACATCCGTCAGTACCGTTGCTAAAAATTGATAAGCGCCTTCTGTTCCGCTTTTTCTTAACGGTCCGTTATAGTTGGTGGCATAGCCGTGAAAATGCAGTGGTCTGCAGATTTCGGTTTTGAAGGGGACAATACTTATCGCTGGCCCCCATAACACCGATTCAAAAATTCCTTTCACCGCCGAGTAAGTGGGGGCAGGATAACTGACAGGACAATCTCCGGTATCCGGCCTTGTCCACATGGCGGTAGAGCCAGCAATTTCTAGGGTAACTACGTAAGGTTTCATGGCTATCTTCCTTTAATGACACGGTTTAATTTCGTTTGCCTCACGGAATATTTGGACATTGATTTCTACTTATTTTCCACTTCAGTATTTATCTTGTCAAGAGGAGGAGGTTGGCCAGCCAACGCATGAATCCATTGTACGGGATGGCGCATCTAAAAAACAGGGCTGCGGTCCGATATTCCTGCTATTCCCGGCTCTGTGCGGTTGAGCGCTTGGCTGTGGTACATTCTGCTGCAATCCACCGCGTTTTATCGTATAGTGCGCGCGTATCTGAAGCAGCCTCCAGCGCAAGAGAGCTGAGGTGCAATATCCGCGTACAAAAACTTGAGAAGGAGCGTATCTCATGAAAGTTATTGCATTTAATGGCAGTCCCCGGCCAAAGGGAAATACCTGGCACGCCTTGAATATGGTGGCAACCGAACTGGACAAGGCTGGTATCAGCACCGAGATTGTACAGGTGGGTAATAAGGTGGTGCGGGGCTGTCTGGCCTGCGGCAAGTGCTACAAGATGAAGAATGAGCAGTGTGTGCAAACAGATGATGATGTGAACCAGTGGATCCAGCTTGCCAAGGGTGCAGACGGTATTCTTCTGGGCTCACCAACGCATTATGCGGCCTTGAGCGGACCGCTTAAATGTTTTTTGGACAGGCTCTTTTACGTGGCTGGAGCCAATGGCGGCCTCATGCGTCATAAGGTAGGGGCAGCGGTGGCCTCGGTGCGGCGCAGCGGCGGCATTCCGGTGATGAACCAGCTCAACATCTATTTTCTTTATGCTGAGATGCTTATTCCAGGTTCAAATTACTGGAACGTAATCCATGGCGCGATGCCGGGCGAAGTGGAGCAGGATGAGGAAGGTCAGCAGATCATGCGCATGCTGGGGAAAAACATGGCCTGGCTTATGCAATTGAAGGAGCACGGCAAAGGCGCGGTGGCCGAGCCGGAGGCGGAGGCCAAGATCGCCATGAACTTCATTCGCTGAATCTATCTGCAAATCGAAGCCCTGCCTGTACCGACAAGCAGGGCAACAGACCGTCCTCCGCCCGTGCCCAGCCCGATAGCCAAAATCGGCCATGTATGGGCTGCGGGCGGCTTTATCTTTGCAGTTTTACAGATCTGAGATGCGCGTTTCCGTTTTGCCAGGATAAAGTAGGTGAACTACCGCCAGTCCCTACTTGGCATTCGCGGAACGCTCAGGTAAATGTTCGATATGGTTACTCATCAGGATACATCAGCGGAAAAGGATCAGGACAGCCTGCAGGGACGCCAGGCAGAAGAACTTTTTCCTGATTTTTTTCAGAAAACTGCCAGAAAGGAATATGAAGGCCCGGCAGTGCCGCAACCGCCGGGCGATAGCTGGCTGGAAAGCGATGCCGCCGATGGCCGGGAAGAGAGTTCCGGCTTGCATGCGCTCTTACTGGTGCAGGATAGGGAACAGGTCTTGCACATGGGGATGGCGCTGCAGCGTATGGGGTATACCACGGCAGCGGTGCAATCAGCCGAGCATGCGCTGGATGAACTGAAGAGCGCCACGTATCAGTTGATTGTGTGCGGAACAGAGGCTGCGTACAGCACGTTTCGGGACTATCTCAGTCGGAGCTTGCCGCAACAGCGGCGCAGGCTCTTGTACTATGTGCTGGTCGGGCCCGATGTGCACACCTGCTACAACCTGCAGGCCCTGGCCCTCAGCGCCAACCTGGTCATCAATGAGCGTGAACTTCCCTACTTTGAGACCATCCTCAACAAAGGCTTGCAAGACTATACGGAACTATTTGGCCCTTTTCTTGAGGTCCTTGGCGAAACCCGTTCGCCTGCTTTACCGTAACAACTTCTCGCGAGTTTAAATCACAATCAAGTCAAAACCCCGTTTTTCACGCCAGCAAAAATTTGCGCAGCAACTGCTCATGGGTAAAGCCGAATTTATTGGCATCACTGTAGCTGGCGATGGTTCCGGTTGTTTTGGACAGGTCTATTGTTAGCGGCCGTTGCAGTCGTTCTTTCTTTTTTTCATCATACAGTACCTGCACAATCGGGCGCTTCATATCCTCGGTTGATTCCACCACCACCCCGCTGCGACCGTCATCCAGCACCACGCAGGTGCCCACTGGATACATGCCGATGCAGCGGATGAAATCGTAGGCCAAAGCCTTGTCAAAGTGTTCGCCGCTGCCCTCGTAAATAACCCTCAGTCCCATGACCGTTTCCATGCCGGGCTTGTAGACTCTCTCTGAGATAAGGGCGTCAAACACGTCGCATACGCTGGCCAGTTGGGCGGCAAAACTGATTTCTTCCCTGGCCAGGCCATGGGGATATCCCGTGCCATTGTAGCGTTCGTGGTGGTGCAGGGCTACATCGCGGCACTCATCAGGAATACCCTTGACTTTGGCCAGGATGTCATTGGAATATTCGGCATGCTGCTTCATGATTACCGCTTCTTCCGGCGTCAGCTTGCCTGGTTTGTTGAGGATGGCCAGGGGTACCGCTGCCTTGCCGATATCGTGAAACAGCGCGCCCACCGCCAAGTCAAGGCTCTGTCCTTCAGGCATCTCATAGTAGTGGCACATGTTCAGTACATAGGAACAGACGCTGACCGAATGCTGCAGAGTGTAGGTGTCTTTTTTTCTGATGCGGCTGAGCAGGCTGAGGACATCGCTGTTGCGGTGGATGGAGTCGTGCATGCGTTCGGCAATCCGATAAAATTGCCCTGCCTCGGGCACCTTGCCGTCAATTACTTCCTGATAGGCCTGCTTGACTGCCTGCATGGCCTCCTGACTCACCTGCAGGGCAGACTGTCTTTCCATCTTAAAGGACACCTTCGGTCGAAGGCGGTTGCGCTCAAGGCCGGATGGGGCCGTAACCCGCGGCCTTACGATTGTTTGCACCTTATCGATATCCAGGCCGCGCTCGGTATCGATAAATACTTCCTTCACCCCCCAGGTTTTCAGGATTTTAATGGTGCTTTCGCGCTTGATAAAACCCGGGTCTATGTAGATGTTGCCGGTGTCGCCCGTGCAGTTGTAGTCATGCACATAGACGCCAACCTGCAGGTCGTCGACGCGTACCTTCTTGATCATAAAAAAGAATTGCCCTTGTGATGCGTATTTCCAGGCAGGCACAGGGAAAATCTCCTGCGCGAGCTGTGCAAAAGTTTAGCCTTATTTATAAACTTTGTACCACCGCGCTTGCAAGGGCAATAAATTTCGCAGGAAGGACACCCACAAGGATGATACCGCAGATCAGCACGATGCCGGCGGCAAAGGTGAGCAGAGATGGAGGAGAAAAAGCCTGGGCAGCAGCCGCGTCTTTATCCACGGTGTAGGCGGCCCGCACCACCCGCAGATAGTAGAAGATGGCTATGGCAGTGTTGATGGCCGCAAGCACGACAAAGAGCAAGTGGCCCGCGTGCAGAGCCTCGGTAAGCACCAGAAACTTGGCCATGAAGCCCACAAAAGGCGGAATCCCTGCCAGACTGAACAGGGCGGTTGCCAGAATGAAGGCTAAGACCGGTTGTTCAGTGGAAAGACCATGCAGATCATCGATGCGCAGGTTCTGCCCCTTATCGGCAATGGCGCAGATGGCGAGAAAGCAGGCCAGGTTCATGAGCGCATAGGCGCTGATGTAGTAGATGGCAAGGCCATAGCCCTCGGTCTGCATGGTTAAAAGCGCCAGCAGGATGAAACCGGCATGGGCAATGCCGGAAAACCCCAGGAGCCGTTTGATGTCGTCTTGCACCAGGGCGCAGAGGTTGCCGTAGAACATGGAGGCGAGAGCCGGCACGGCAAAAAACAGGATCAGAAACTGTTCCTGGCCCGGCGGCAGGAGTTGCATCAGACGGATGAGGATGGCCACTGCCGCGATCTTGGGCAGGGTGGAGAGAAAGCTCGCTGTCTCGTTGGCAGCGCCCTGGTAGATATCCGGCACCCAGAAATGAAAGGGGAAAACAGCCAGTTTGAATAAAAAGCCGCTCAAGACAAGGGCAAAAGCCGGCAAGGCTACTGGCGGCATAGGGTTTTGCTGGATGGCGTTGACAATGGCGGGCAGGGAGGTAGCGCCGGTTAAACCGAAGAGATAGCTCATGCCGAAGAGCATGAAACCGGTGGCAATAACGCCGAAGAGCAGGTATTTGATGCCTGCCTCCATCTGTGGCCGTAAACCGCCCCTGTCGTCGCGCATGGGCACGAGCAGGTACAGGGAAAAGGAGGAGAGTTCAAGCGCCACAAAGAGCAGAATCAGCTCGTTTGCGCTCACCAGAAGCATGAGCCCGAAAAGACTGAGGAATAAAAAGAGATAGTATTCCGGCTGCACACCGGCCTCGATACTGACCAACCTTTGGCCGACGATGAGGACAAAGAAAAACGCGCCTGCAAGCAGCACTTTGAAAAGCTGTGAGAACTGGGTGAGGCTGTAGCTGCCGGAAAAGAGCAGGCCCTTCGCATGAAATGCGGCACAGGCGCCGGCCAGCACTGCCAGCCCGCAGAACAGGGCAAGCAGGTGCAACTGCTTTGGCTGCGGTTTTCTGGCCAGACTGGCGGCAAAGAAAAGCAGCGCGCCGCTCAGGACAACCAGTTCAGGGAGAATAAGCATGATAACCGCCTCAAATCCTATCAGTCTTTCAATACGCCGTCAGAGCGCCTTGCCGGGTACTTTGGGTACTTAAAGCAGAGCGGCCTGCGGCTCTCATTTAAAGATGCTCCAGTCGAGGCCGACCCCTGGGTGGGCCTGTTGCCGCTGCTGCAGGTGCTGCAAAAGCTCGGTCAGGGTTGGGTTCATGTAGTCCAAAAAGGGCTGCGGGCCTAGGCCGATCCAGAAGACAAAGAGCAAAAGCGGAGTCAGCACCAGAATTTCCCGCAGGTGCAGATCTTTCATGCCGCTCTGATCCGGATTGTTCACCCCGCCCCAAATCACCTTCTGCAAGAGGCGCAGCATATAGGCCGCAGCCAGTAAGGCACCGGGAATGGCTGCCAGCGCCACCTCGGGCCTGCGGGCAAAGCTTCCGGCCAGCACCAGAAATTCGCCGATAAAGGAGTTGGTGCCTGGAAAGGCAAAGGCAGAGAGAGAGAACAGAGTAAAAAAGGTGGCAAACCAGGGCATATAGGGGCCAAGGCCGACGGCATGCGCCAATTCGCGGCTGTGGTTGCGCTCATAGATCATGCCGATACACAGAAAGAGTGCACCCGTGGTGATACCGTGGTTGATCATCTGCAGCATCGCGCCCTGCAGGCCGTGCAGGTTGAAAACAAAGATCCCTAGGGTGACAAAACCCATGTGCCCGACAGAAGAGTAGGCAATCAGCTTTTTCATGTCTTGCTGGGCAAGGGCGGTGAAACCGCCATAGATGATGCCCGCAATGGAGAGCCACAAGAGCGGCGTGGCCAGCATCAGACTGGCATCCGGAGTAATGGGCAGGCAGAAACGGAGAAAGCCGTAGGTGCCCATTTTCAGCAGGATCGAGGCCAGCAGTACGGAACCGGCGGTTGGCGCTTCCACGTGGGCCGCAGGCAGCCAGGTGTGGAAGGGGAACATCGGCACCTTGATGGCAAAGGCCAGGAAAAAGGCAAGAAAGACCAGAAGCTGAAAGCCCTGCCCGTATTCACGCCACATCATGGCCGGAATGAAGAAGGTGCCGTTGTGCAAGTAGAGCGCGATAATCGCCACCAGAAGTAGGACCGAGCCTGCCAGGGTATAGAGGAAGAACTTGATGGAGGCGTAGCTCTTGCGCGGGCCGCCCCAAATGGCGATGAGCAAGTACATGGGAATGAGCATGAATTCCCAGAAGATGTAGAAGAGCACGAAATCAAGGGCAATAAAGACCCCGATCATGGCGCTTTCCATCACCAGCAGGCAAACCATGAAGGCCGTTACCCTCTTTTGGATATAGGTCCAAGAGGCAAGAACGCAGAGCGGCATGATCAGGGTGGTCAGCGCCACCAGAAGGATGGAGATGCCATCCACGCCAACCGCATAGTTGATGCGCAGTTGCGGTATCCAGGCGTAGAGATGGGCAAACTGAAAGGCGGTCGTGCTGCGGTCAAAGCCGATTAAGAGCGGCAGGGTGCAAAGTGCATTGACAATGGTGACGGCAAGCGCCAGCCGGCGGGCAAGCGCATCCCGGCCAAGAACAAGCAGGATGAGCGCGCCTGCCAGGGGGAGCGCCACCAATACGTTAAGCCAGGGAAAGCCGCTGCTGATCAGTATCTGGTTCATCGCGTTTTCCCGTTCAATACACAAGATAGAGTGACAGGGCTATCAGCAGCAGGGCTGCCAGGGCAAAAACCTGGAAGAACACATACTGCATCCGACCGCTTTGCAGGTAGCGCAACTGCCCGCCCAGGGCCCGCACCGTGCGGGCAAACCCATCCACTACACCGTCAATGATATGCCAGTCAAACCAAGCGGCAAGGCGGGCGCTCAGCATGGTCAGGGGCAGGGCCAGGCTGCGGTAGAGCTCGCCCCAGGCCCAGTCAAACCACTGCAGAGGATGCCGCACCAGCCACATAAAGCCGCGGCCGCCCTGGCGGTAGAACCAGTCCAAATCCACATAGACCACGTCCTTTGGTTTGAGCAGACCCTTGAGCAGGAAAAAGGCAAGGGTAGTGAAAGCAAGCAGTTGCAGGGTCTCCACCAGATGAAAGGCGGTGTAGGGCGTATACCCGGTGACAAAGGGCAGGGTGCTGTAGAGATAGCCCGGCGCAAGACCAACCAGGATACAGAGGGTTGCCCCCATGGTCATGGCGATGAGCATGTTCAAAGGCGGGTCTGCGGCCTTGTCCCAAGTGGCGCTGCTGCAGCGGTTTTCACCAAAGAAGAGAAAGTAGGGCAGCTTGAGGCCGTTGTAGAGAATGGTGCCGATGGCTGCAAACATCAAAAGCCAGGCCGCCCAGGTGTGGTGAGCCTCAAAGCCTGCAGAGATAATCATGGATTTACTGACATAGGCCGCAAAGCCGGGTGCGGCCGCAATGGAGAGACAGCCCACCAGGGTAAGCCCGCAGGTGGCGGGCATTTTGGCACAGAGCCCGCCCAGTTCGCTGAACTTTGTTTTTCCGGTTTTGTACAGCACTGCGCCCGCGCCCATGAAGAGCAGGCTCTTGTAGAGGATGTGCACCACGGCATGGGCAACGGCGCCGTTAATGGCCAATTCCGTACCGATGCCGATGCCGGCCACCATGTAACCCACCTGGGAGACTATCGACCAGGCCAAGAGACGGCGCACATCGTTTTCAAGGATGGCATAAACCAGGCCGTAGAGAGCCATGATCACGCCGAAAATGATCAACACCTCAAAGCCTGCGCAGGAACGGGCCAGGGTATAAACCGCTGTTTTGGTAGTGATGGCACAGAGGAAGACCGCGCCGTTGAAGGAGGCCTCGCCGTAGGCATCCGGCAGCCAGGAGTGCAGGGGCACCATGGCCGCGTTGAGGCCGAAGCCCAGCATGATGAGCCAGGTGTAGAGCTGCGGATTTTGGATATCAAGCAGACTGAAGCTTATGTCGCCCACTGCCTGGTAGCGCAAGAGAATACCTGCCAGGAGTATGACTCCGCCCAGGGTATGGATGAGCAGATAGCGGTAGCCGGTTTGCAGGGAGCCGGGTCTGCGTCTGAACCAGACCAGAAACACCGAGGAAAAGGCCATCATTTCCCAGAAGAGAAAGAGGCTCAAATAATCGCCGCAGTAGATCACACCAAGGGAGCCTGCGGCATAAGTCCAGGCGGCAATGTGCTCGCCGTTTCTTTCCACGTGCAGGCCGTAGAGGGTGGCTAGGACCGTGACAACCGCCATGATCAGGGCAAAAGCCGTGGCCAGTTTGTCGACCCGGCCAAAGACGAGCTGCCATTCCATGTAGGAAACGGTGGCAAAGACGCCGCTTGCCATGCTGTTAGCCAGTACTGCCGTTAGGGCCAGGGTGGGCACCAGGAGCAGATAAACACTGCGCAGCGGGCCGCGCACAAAGGGGAGCAGCAGGGCTCCACCAAGGAGAATCAGTGCCGGATGGATGAAGAGATTCATAATTTTTCTTCCTCCCCCGGCCCTAGGGGTTGATCATAACTGGCTTCACTCCCTTCAAGCCCGGCCTTGGCCAGCCACTTGCACAGACAGATGATGACAATGGCGGAGGCAAAGGCAAAGAATGACCAGAAAAAGGGCAGATGCGCTTCAAGCCAGCTGTGCGGGTGCTGATTTTCCACCTTGAGGCTGACCAGGGCGATAAGCGCCGGCACACTATACAAAACAACAGAAAGAACGCTGTTCTTGTGCAAAATGGGTTTGTCTTTCTGCTTCATCCTGTCACCATCTTGACAAACTGCAGCATAAAATCCGGATAAATGCCGATGACTACCGAAACCGCTACTGCCAGCAAAAGCGGCACCAGCATGGTGAGCGGCGCTTCCCGGATGCCGCTTTCCTCAGTGCCTGCGGGAGCCTTACCGAAAAATCCACGGTAGACCACGGGCGCGAAATAGCCCGCATTGAGCACGGTTGAGGTAATGAGGATCAGCAGAATGCCGATCTGATGCGCCTCCAAGGAGCCGACCAGCAGGTACCATTTACTGACAAAACCGGCTACCGGCGGCGCGCCGATCATGGAGAGCGCGGCCACGCCAAAGGCGCCGAAGGTAAAGGGCATGACTCGACCCAGCCCGCTCATCTCCGAGATGTCCTTTTTATGCGCGGCGATATAGATCGCACCCGCGCAGAAGAACAGGGTGATTTTGGCAAAGGCGTGGTTGACGATGTGGATCAGCCCGCCTGCAATGGCGTGCGGAGTTAAAAGGGCCACACCCATGATGATGTAGGAGAGCTGGCTTACTGTGGAATAGGCCAGCCGTGCCTTGAGGTTATCTTTTGAAAGCGCGATCACTGAGGCCAGGATAATGGTGCAGCCGACAAAGTAGGCGGTGGGAATGCCCAGGTTCAGCCGCTGCATGGTGTCCACGCCAAAGATGTAGAGCATGACCCTGGTAGTGGAAAAAACACCGACCTTGACCACGGCCACGGCATGCAAGAGTGCGGAAACCGGGGTGGGCGCAACCATGGCTCCAGGCAGCCAGTGGTGCAGCGGCATGATGCCGTTTTTCGCAAAACCGAAGAGGCAGAACACGTAGAGCATCACCACCATCCAACTCGGTGCATCTGCGCTGAATACTCCCTGGCTGATATTGTGGGGGAAATCCAGGGTGCCGGTGAGCACGTAAATGAGCGCTAGTGCAGGCAGCAGGAAGAGCTTGGCCGTACTGGTCAGGTAGATGATGTATTTACGGCCGCCTTCGTAGGACTCCTCATCCTGATGATGGGCCACCAGCGGATAGGTGCAGATGGAAACGATCTCGTAGAACAGATACAGGGTGAGGAGGTTGTCCGAAAAGGCCACGCCGATGGCGCCGAAAATGGCCAGGGCAAAACAGGCGTTGAAGCGGGTCTGCTTGGGTTCGTGATGGGCCCGCATATAGCCCAGCGAGTAGAAGACCGCAATCATCCAAAGTGATGAGGCCACCAGGGCAAAGATCATGGAAAAGCCGTCTGCCCGCAGGGTGATGGACAGGCCCGGCAGCAGGTGAAAGATGGGGTAGACCAGAGTCTGACCCTGTTTGAGTGCCGGGATAAAGGAGCAGACCACGAAAAAGAGCAGCACCGCTGCGCAAAAGGAGGTGAATTCGCGCAGGTTGGGGTTGTTCTTTAAGGTCATCACCACCAGGCTGCCGACCAGCGGTATTAAAACCGCTATGAGCAGAAAGGCGTTTTCCATGATGGCGGCACTTGCCTGCAACTCGTTCATGACCTGTGATTACCCTCGCAAATCAGTAAGATCATTGCTCTCAATGCTCTTGTAATTCCGGTACACTGCAATCAGTATGCTCACCGCAATGGCGGCCTCGGCTGCGGCAATGGCCATGATAAACAGGGTAAACAGCCTCCCCAGGGTCGGGTCTGGGGCGAGAAAGCGGCTGAAGGCCATGAAGTTGAGGGAGGCTGCAGCCAGAATCAGTTCGGCTGAAATGAGCATGCCGATGATGGTGCGGCGGCACAGCATGCCATAGACCCCGGCGGCAAAGAGAAAGGCCGCTATGATCAGATAGCTGTTGAGGCAGTTGTAGAGGCCAAGCACTTGCATGGTCTATGCTCCCCGTTCCCGGTTTCTGCCGCGCTGGGCCAGCACCAGCGCGCCGATGATGGCCATGAGCAGCACAATGGAGATGAGCTCAAAAATCAACACATGCGGGCCTAAAAGCGCCATGCCCAAATCCCTGGTTGTACCCTGCGCCTGCTGCGGTTGGGCCTGCCAGGGTGTGGCAATGGCCAGCACGGTGAAGGCGGCAAAAAAGAGCATGGCGACGCTCAGGCCGATAGGCCCGGCCAAGGCGCTGTAGTTGCGCCTGATTGTGCTGTCGCTGCCCGCCTGGGTCACCATCATGATACCAAAGGCAATGAGGATGGAAACCGCGCCCACATAGATGAGCATCTGCATCATGGCAAGAAACGGGCTGAGCAGAAAGTAGTACAAACCGGCCACACCGGTGAAACACAGGGCCAGCCCGGCCACCGATCGTACCAGCCAACGGGACTGCACCGCTATCACTGCCCCTGCCGCAACCATCAGGATGGTCAAAAGGAAGATGAGGCCGACCAGGGCTTCGGTGCTGAGGAGCGCGGGTACTGCCGCGCTGCAGTTCAGGGCTTGCATTGATTCTGCTCTTTAAGATTCTGTTCTTTCAGCCGGGCCATGAGATCGAGCTGAAAGGCGCTTCTGTCAAAGGCCACCCGATTGTACTCGCGCGAAAAACGCAGGGCATTGAAGTTGCAGCTCTCAACACAGGAACCGCACAGACTGCAGGTGGTGAAATCGAGCATGTACGAGGTCAAGACCCTGCCCTTGCCGCTGGGCGCCTTTTCGCCGCTCAAGGCAATGCAGCCCGAAGGGCAGGCGCGCTGGCACATGCCGCAGACCACGCAGTTGGGTTCGCCGGTTTCATCGTTGCCGATCAACTCAATATGGCCGCGAAAGCGGGCGGGCAGGGTAGGTACCTCGTAGGGGTACAGTTCGGTAACCACAGGCCGAAAAAATTCCCGCCCGGTGATGCATAAACCGGTGATCAGGCTCTTTGCGCCGACAAAGATATCGCGCCAGTATCCGCTCATAGTCATCAGAGAAATTTAACCAAGCCTGCGGTAATCAGCAGGTTGACCAGGGAAAAGGGGATCATCACCTTCCAGCTCAGGTTCAAGAGGCGGTAGATCTGGGTACGGGGATAGGTCCAGCGAACCCAGATTATGGTGAAGATGAGCAGGTAGATTTTGAGCGCAAACCACCACCAGCCGGGGGCCAGACCAAAGGGACAGCCCCAGCCGCCGAGGAAAAGGACAGTGGTGAGGCAGGCCCCAACTACGATATTGATGTACTCCGCCATCATAAAGAGACCATAGCCCATGGAGCTGTATTCGGTCATGTACCCGGCCACCAGCTCGCTCTCGGCCTCGGCAAGGTCAAAGGGGGCGCGGTTGGTCTCGGCAATGGAGCAGATGAAAAAGATGATGAAGGAAATCCACATGGTAATGATGTGCCAGCCTTCAAGCCGGAACAGATTCCAGTGGAAGACATTGCCCTGCTGTTCAAGGGCAATGTCGCGCAGATTGAGGGAACCGCTGATAAAGGCAATGGTGATCAGGGTCAGCAGCATGGGGATTTCATAGGCCAGGTTCTGCGACACGGCCCTGGCCGAGGAAATAATGGCAAATTTGTTGCCCGAGGCCCAGCCGCCCAAAAGGACACAGAGCATGCCGATGGAGGCAAAGGCAAAGATGAGCAGGGCCGAGAGCTCCATTTCCCGGGCCTGGAGCGTGTCGGAAAAGGGGACCACGGCCAGCGACACCATGCCGGGCAGCATGGCCAGAATCGGGGCCAAGCGGAAAAGGGCCGCATCCACCCCGTCCGGCACCAGAAGCTGTTTGGTCATCAGCTTGAGGCCGTCGGCCAAAGGTTGCAGCAGGCCTGCCCACCCCACCTCACAGGGGCCGGTACGGCGCTGGATACGGGCCGCACCCTTACGCTCGCACCAGACCAGATAGGCGGCATTGAGCCCGGCAAAGGCAATCAGCCCTATCATGTAAACAAGTGCGCGCACCAGCGGATTTGCCATTATGTCGTTCATTTAACGGTCTATCTCCGGAATAACCAGATCAAGGCTGCCCAAAAAGGCCAGGGCATCGGCAATCATCATGCCCTCGGCCACCTCGCCATAGAGGCTCAGGTTGCTGAAGGTAGGCGAGCGCAGTTTCAAGCGGTAGGGTTTTGCGCCGCCATCGCAGATTAAGCGGTGGCCCAAAGAACCGCGGGCGGTTTCCACGGCAGCATAGCAGGAGCCGGCCTCGGGCTTCAGGTTCCTCGGTACCTTGGCCATAATTGGGCCGTCCGGCAGTTTATCCAAAGCCTGTTCGATGATGCGCAGGGACTGTTCGATTTCATCCATTCGTACCATGTAGCGAGCCATGGAATCGCCTTCCGGGTAGACCGGAACATCAAATTCCAGCTCCGGATAGACCGAGTAGGGCTCATGCCTGCGTACGTCAAAATCTATGCCTGAACCGCGCGCCACCGGGCCGCTTGCACCATAGCGGCGGCACTGCTCCCGGCTGATGAAGCCGATATCCTTGATACGCTTGATGAGGATGATATTGCCGGTGACCAGGCTGTGGTACATGGTGGGCAGGCGCTTGCGCAAACGCTCGATAAAGGCGCGGGTGCCGGTAATGAATTCCTCATCCACATCATGACAGACACCGCCGAAACGGAAGTAGCAGTAGGTGAGGCGCGAGCCCGTCACCCGTTCCAGCAGGTCGACAACCTTTTCGCGGTCGTCAAAGGCGTAGAGCAGGGGAGTGAAGCCGCCCAGGTCAAGAAGAAAGGCGGCCCACCACAAAAGGTGGCTGGCTACGCGGTTAAGTTCGACCGTGATAACGCGAATATATTCCGCGCGCTCCGGCACCTCGATACCTGCGGCCCGTTCCACTGCCAGGCAATAGCCGTGGTTGAAGGCCAGGGCGTGGAGATAGTCCATGCGGGCGGTGTAGGGCATGAACTGAGCAAAGCTGCCCTGCTCGGCAATCTTTTCGTGCATGCGATGGATATAGCCCAGAACCGGCTCGGCCTTGATGACATACTCGCCGTCCATCGTCACTTTGACGCGCAGTACGCCGTGGGTGGCCGGATGCTGCGGCCCCAGGTTGAGCACAAAGGTTTCTTCGTAGTGCTGCCTGGCCAGGTTCATGGTGTGTAGTCCTTACGCAGAGGGTAAAAATCTGCGTCTTCAGGCAAAAGGATGCGGGTCAGATCCGGGTGATCTGCAAAGCGGATACCGAAAAAGTCGAAGACTTCGCGCTCATGCCAGTTGGCCGCAGGATAGAGGGCGCACAGGCTGGGCAGCTCTGCCTCCTCTCTGGGGAGGGTGCAGCGCAGCACAACCCGGTATCCAGGTATGCCGGTATGGATGAAGTCGTACCACAGTTCAAATTCCTGCTGTTCAAGCCGGTCCACGCCGGTAATGCTTTCAAGCATAAAACTCTGGTCATCCAGAATTCCGGCTGCCGCCGGCAACTGCTCGGGCCGGCAAAGTCGTTCCAGGTTTGCGCCGCTGCGAACATGATCCAGGCTGATAGTGGCAGGGCTGGTGACGTTTTCGCCTGCAGCCTCATCATCCAGAGCGCTGAACAGGCTGATGAGCGATGCCTGCAGTTCCTGTATGTCCTGTATGTGCTCCATAGTTATACTCAAAGCGGTTCGACCCTGGGCCAGCGGCGAGTACCCGTGATTTTTTCTTCCAGGGCTAAAATTCCTTCCAGAAGCGCCTCGGGCCTGGGTGGACAACCGGGGATATAGACATCCACCGGAAAGAGCTGATCCGCGCCCTCAACCACGTTGTAGTTGCAGGGCAGCTTGAAAGGTCCGCCGGAAATAGCGCAGTTGCCCATGGCAATCACCCATTTCGGCTCCGGCATCTGGTCGTAGAGGGTCTTGACCGCCAGTTCCAGCTTCTTGTTGATGGTGCCGGCCACGATCATGACATCGCTTTGTCGGGGCGAGGGCCTGAAGACCTCTGCGCCGAAACGGGAAATGTCGTAGCGGGAACCGCCGGTGCACATCATTTCGATGGCGCAACAGGCCAAGCCAAAGGTCATGGGCCACAGGGAGTTGGCCCTGGCCAGGTTGATCAGGCTATCCAGGCTTGCAAACTGGACTAGCGATGCAGGTACGGCTTCCCTGTCCACGTGAATACTCCCTTGCGCCAGGCATAGACCACGGCCAGCGCTAAAATAGCGACAAAAAGAACGATCTCTATAAAATCCTGGTAGGTGAAACTAGGGTCGTTGTAGGCAAGGGCTACAGGAAAGAGAAAGAGCACGTCCACATCAAAGGCAAGGAAAATGAGGGCATAGAGATAGTAGACAATGCCGAAGCGGATCCAGGCCTTGCCGATCGGCTCCATGCCGCACTCGATGAGCTGGCTGTTTTTTCCTGCGGTCTGGCGGGTGTGGGAACTGGGGCTGAGCAGTTTGACAATGATGATGGGCCCAAGTCCAAATCCGAGCCCGCCCAGAAGAAAAACGGCTATGTAGAGGATGTTTTCCTGTGTTACGGCATCCATGACAGGCTACTTAAACCAAGTTAGATCAGATTGTTTGATTTTTTATAGAAGTAAAATTTATATGACCATACCGCAGCCTCGGGATGGCTGTCAAGTCAAATGCCGTTTGCAGCTATTCCGGGAAAAATACCGAATAGCAGCGATGGGTAAACAGTAAGTTGCCGGCATGATTGTTCGCTTTCTTTGCAAAAGTACAGATTCGCACAAACCGGCTTCTTATAAAAAATATTGACGAATTTTAAGGTTCCGCTTAACTTACATTGTTATGCAGTTTTATTGCTGTTGAGCATTTTATAGTGACCCATCTCTTAAAAACATGCCATGGCCATTACCTTCAGACAACTGGAAATCTTCAAAGCAGTGGCCGAAACCAACCAGGTCACCCGCGCCAGTAAAAACCTCTTGCTGACTCAATCGGCGGTGAGCATGGCCTTGGCCGAGCTTGAGAACCAGTTGGGCGGCCCGCTTTTTGATCGCCATGGCCGCAGTTTGCTGCTCAACGATCGTGGCCGCTACCTTTTACCCCATGCAAAAGAGATGCTGCGCCAGGTGGCGGCGGTGGAAACCGTGCTCACCGGTCAGCAGGACGTGGTGGCTGGTTTACTCCACATTGTGGCCAGTACCACGCTGGGCAACTATGTGATGCCGTACCTGATGGGCGCTTTTATGCAGAAATATCCCGAGGCCCACATCAATATGCTGGTGGTCAACACCATGCAGGCAGAGAACCTGGTGGCCAGCGGCCAGGCAGACCTTGGTTTTGTCGAGGGCGATATCAATGTGGATTCCCTCATTCCAACCTCCTGGTTTACCGATGAACTGGGAATCATTGTCAGCCCGCAGCACAAGTTGGCCGGCCAGCAATCCTTCAGGATTCCTGAGGATCTGAAAAAGACCAGTTGGGTCTTGCGGGAAGAGGGTTCGGGCACGGCCGAGATCTTTACCAAACGCCTGGGCCGCCATTCTTCGACTCTGAAGGTGATCACCAAAACCGGTCATACCGAGGCCATTAAAAAGGCGGTGGAAGCCGGAGTGGGCGCGGCCTGCCTCTCCAAGCTGGCAGTGGCGCGTGAAGCTGAAGAAGGCTGGCTGAAACTCCTGGATATCCAGGGCATAGATACCTGCCGCCAGTTGTGGATTATCCAACATAAAGACAAGATCGTAACTCGTCTGATGTCCGAATTTCTCAGATTCTGTGAGGAGGCGGTGCAGGATCAGCTCGGCTGTGCCTGCCTGAGTTCTCCCTGGAAACTGCAGGAACTCCTGACCAGGGGCAATGTGTCGTAGCGACCTAGTGTCGTGTCCTAGTAGTCTCTGGGCTGAGCCCTGCTGCAGGCCCAATCCGGCTGGTCAGATTGCGGATGTGCCAATTCTTCGCGATCAGCCTTTCACGTGCATTTCTTCTTCGCAGCGAACGCGCTGGCGGCCATTTTTCGGGCAGACTTCCTCTTTTTAGCCCCTTAGGCTGACTCTCTATTCCTGATTCCATATCAAGCTCTATCCGGGTCGGCTTCAGCAAGTGCTCGCATGACGTATCTGTGTGTATGTCTGCGTTGCATTTCCCTCGTCTCCTTGATGCGTTTCCGGTGATCTGGAAATGGGATTGTGCCAAAATTCCGGCAGCTGGAGAACAGGATTGACTTTTTCTGCCATCTGTCTGTAAAATTACAACTTTTTCAAGATTTCCGGGCAATATGCGCGCCAACCATGGTCAAGGGCGAATCAAGGCCGAATGGTTACGCGTGCAGGCCGCCTTCTGGGGCGGATACCCGGCCGGCAAGACTGATTTTTTGTGCAGGAGCAGCGCCATGGTCAATTACTTTTACCTGGATCGCACCATTGTGCGGATGGAAAGCGGGGAAAATCCGGATGTCAAGGATGTGTTCTGGGTTGACCTCATCAGCCCCACTACCGAGGAACAACGGCAGGTTGAGCACGATTTCAGCGTGGAGCTGTTCACCAAGCAGGAGAGTGAAGAGATCGAGAGCAGCTCCAAATATGTGGAAACCGAGGATGAAATCGGCATTAACCTGAATTTTCTGGTGCCGGAAGAGGGTACCTTTGCCAACGAACCGGTTTCCTTTATCATTAAGGACAGAATCCTTTTCACCCAGCGCAACCAGGATTTTCGCACCTTTTCTGAAACCTACAGAAAATTGCGCACCTTCAAACCGATAGATGGCGATGACATCTTTCTGACCATCCTGGAAACCCGCATCGATTACGATGCGGACTTGATCGAAAGTATAACCGACCAGATTTCCTACATTACCCGCACCATGGTGCACGCCAAGGATCCGGACAAACAAATCCTTTTAGAGATCACCACCCTGCAGGAAACTACCATTGCCATTCGCGAAAATATCGTGGAAAAACAACGTATTCTCTCCTCACTGTTGAAGAGCAAGATGTTTCCCAAGGAGGATTATGAGAAGATGCGCATCATGATCAAGGACGTGGGTTCTCTGCTGGATCATACGGCCTTCAATTTCGAGCGACTGGAGTTTTTGCAGAACAGTTTTCTCGGCCTGGTAAATATAGAACAGAGTCGGGTGATCAAGATATTCACCGTGGTTACGGTTATCTTTATGCCGCCGACCCTCATTGCCAGTGCCTATGGCATGAACTTCCGTTACATGCCTGAGTTGGATATCATCTGGGGCTATCCATTTGCTCTTTTTTTGATGCTTTGCTCCTCGGTCGCAACACTCCTTTTTTTCAGGCGGAAAAAGTGGTTGTAGGAAAGGGATTTGCCCGCTATGCCTGTTGAGGAGAATGCTTCTCATATCGGAGAAAGGACATGATGCGTAGTCCGTTCAAACTGGAAGGCAAGGGACTCTACCTGCTCATTGGTCTGGCCGTTCTGGCCTGGCTGGCCTACGAAACCATGCAGCCAGAGCTGCACAACCCCAGGGCCTTGCCCCGTGAGATCGAGGCTCGGGGCGATTTGGCGGCTGATGAGCAGAACACCATTGAAATTTTCAGAAAATCAGCGCCTTCGGTGGTCTATATCACCAGCATCGAAGTGCGGCGCAATTTTTTTAACCTCAACGTTTATGAAATCCCCAGCGGCACTGGTTCGGGTTTTGTCTGGGACACGGAAGGGCGCATCGTCACCAACTACCATGTCATCTCCGATGCCGGCCGTCTGGAGGTGACCTTGGCGGATCACAGCTCCTGGAAGGCCACTTTGGTGGGAGTTGCACCGGACAAGGACATCGCGGTGCTGCAGATAGGCGCGCCCAAGGCTGGTCTGTATCCTCTGGCTATTGGTGAATCCAAGAATCTTCTGGTCGGCCAGAAGGTCTTTGCCATCGGCAACCCCTTTGGCTTGGACCAAACCCTGACCACAGGTGTG
This sequence comes from bacterium, assembly GCA_030538155.1. Classification (GTDB taxonomy): domain Bacteria; phylum Desulfobacterota; class Desulfobulbia; order Desulfobulbales; family Desulfobulbaceae; genus Desulfobulbus. The sequence continues at coordinate 48,284 of JAUNUN010000006.1, read as the reverse complement.
GTCAGCGCCCTGGGGCGTGAGATTCGCGCCACCAATGGTCGTGCCATCAAGGATGTGATTCAAACCGATGCGGCCATAAATCCCGGCAATTCCGGCGGGCCGCTTCTGGACAGTGCCGGCCGTTTGATCGGTGTCAACACCGCCATTTACAGCCCTTCCGGGGCGAGTTCCGGTATTGGTTTTGCCGTGCCGGTGGGTGAAGTGAACCGGGTCGTGCCGCAGATTATTGCCCATGGCAGGGTGGTGCGGCCGGGGTTGGGGGTTAGTCTGGCACCGCCGGCCTTGGTGCGTGAATTAGGGCTCGAAGGGGTGCTCATCCTTGATGTGGCGCGGGGCTCCAGCGCGGAACGGGCCGGCCTGCGGGGGAGCCGCCAGGTACGGGGCGGTTTTGTGCCTGGCGATCTTATTCAGAAGGTCAACGGAGAAACGGTACGCGACTACGATTCCCTGCGCGACGCCATTGAACGGTATAAGGTCGGCGAGAGCATCACCCTGACCTTGCTGCGGGATACGGCAGTGCTGGAGCTTGCAGTCAATCTGGATGCCCTGGAGTAGGGTCAAGTGTGCTGTCCGCAAAGCTACACCTTTAAGCGCTACGGGCGCTGTTTTTTGTCGTGTTATTATAATTTATCCGAGTTTTTTGTTCGGATATGTAGTTGACGGCTCTTTGTGCCTGAGGCAACAGCAGCAAATACCATTAAACCCTCCTTGTTTTTCCTTGATTATAATGTGTATTAAGGCCCATCAATGCACTTGGGCCGGCACTCAGCTCTGTTTTAAGCTGTAGAACATATGCATAGCTGGAGCGGCAGAAGGAGTGACCGATACTTTGAGTTCATTTGTTGTAACTATCTGAAAATTCGGTATATTTTAATGTTGTTTCAGCCTCGTTATTCTCTGTGTGGTTTAGAAGCACAGAAAATCCCTCTGACTTTTGACCGTGTTTGAAGAATTTCTTAATGTAAACGGTTTTATTGTGCACATGAGATACATTCTTATTTACTTCTCAATCTGCGACCGGTATAAAGAAAGCTGACAAGGTAAAAACGCTATAGTAATTTGAGTGTTTATTTATCAATTCTCATTGAGGGAGGGTTGTTATGCAGTGTGTAGTTAAGCGATTGGTCAAGATGGCCGTGCTTCTTTCGTTTCTTCCAGTCTGCGCCCAGGCGGAAACCTTGCAAGAGGCGGTTCAGAGTGTGGTCGAGAGGCACCCGGATGTGCGGACTGCTGTGCATAATCGCCTAGCCCGCGACAAAGAAGTTGTCCAGGCACGGTCAGGGTATTATCCACAGCTCAACCTGGAAGCAGGGGCCGGCTATGATGATGTGGAAAAACCCATTGATGCTGAACTTAATCCCTGGGAGGCGCGCATCAGCCTGCGGCAGAATCTGTTCGCAGGTTTTTCCACTGTGAACGAGGTCGAACGGCAGAAGGCCCGGGTCAAGTCGCAGGCTTTTTTGACCCAGAGTACAGCCGAGAACACTGCACTCGAAACCATCAAAACCTATCTCGAAGTGCTGAAAAACCAGGAGTACAAGGCACTTGCCGATGAGAACCTGGTCTTGCACGAACGCATTGGCGATCAGATCGGCATCCGCAGCGAATCAGGCGTGGGCCGCGGTGCAGACCAGTCGCAGATCCAATCCCGCCTGGGACTGGCCCGGTCCAATGTTATTGTCACCGAGCAAAATCTGGCTGATGCAGAAACCAATTATCAGGCCTTGGTCGGACATGCGCCTGCAAACTTAAGTGTACCCCAGTCAGTGATAGGGCTTTTGCCCAACACGCTCAGCGATGCAGAGCAACAGGCCATTGCCGAGCATCCCACTTTGAAGTCCGCTATCGCGGATCTCAAGGCGCGTTTCAAACAGGATGAGGTGGCTAAAAGCTCGTTCTGGCCGATCATTGATTTTGAAATCGATAAAATTTTTGAAGACGAAACCAGCTACAGTTATGATGAACGAGAAGACCTGCGCCTGTTTCTGCGCCTACGCTACAATCTCTTCAACGGCTGGAAAGACAAGGCCCGCAAGGAAGAAACTGAAGAGTTGATCCGCGAGGCCATTGAGATCAAAAACCATACCTTCAGGCAGGTGATTGAATCAATCCGTCTGTCATGGCAGTCTTTCCAGTCCGCCAACAGAAGGATAGCTTATTTGAAAGAAAGGCTGCAGTACAGTGCCTCTACAGCCAACGCCTATACTCAGCAGTGGAACATCAATGAACGTACCTTGCTGGATGTGCTTGATGCCGAAGCCGAACGTATTGATGCCGCAAGGCAACTGGTTTCTGCAGAATTTGATGGTCTGTATTCGCACTATCGTCTCCTTAATGGCATGGGACAACTCATTCCCGCACTTGGCTTGAATTTGCCGGAGGAAAGTATTGTTGATGAGGACGATGACTATAAAGATTACAAGGTCGACACCAGTCTGGAAAAAAAATAAGCTTTACCATTAATCGGTTCAAAAAGGGTTGCTGTTGACAAAACAGCAGCCCTTTTCTTATTTACAGGCCGCAGCTGCTCTGCAATATTCCGGTACTATCTTTTCGCTTTCCTAACTTCTGTTTTTTGAGGCCGCTGTGACCGAAAAGCCGACTGCCATGCTCAAAACCAATCTTCTGCTCTTGCTGGTGGCCATGATCTGGGGCTTTGGCTTTGTTGCCCAGCGTTTGGGCATGGACCATCTTGGCCCCTTCATGTTCAACGGCATCCGTTTCATCCTGGGCGGCCTTTGCCTGCTGCCCTTGGCCATGCGCAGCCGGCGGGCGAGGATTTTGCCTGGAGCCCGGCTGATCAGTCCGGTCACGGCAGGCATCTGCGCCGGTGTCCTGCTTTTTATTGCTGCTGCCCTGCAACAGGTGGGGCTGGTCTATACCACTGCCGGCAAGGCTGGATTTATTACCGGAATCTATGTGGTTTTTGTGCCGCTTATCGGTCTGCTTATCGGGAAGCGCGCAAGCCTCAGTACCTGGATCGGGGTGGTGCTGGCAGTGGTGGGCCTGTACCTGCTCAGCGTGGAGGGGAGCTTCCAGCTCAATATTGGCGATGTTTTGGAACTGATTGGTGCGCTCTTCTGGGCTCTGCACGTTATTGCCCTGGCCTATCTTTCACCCCGCACCTCGCCGGTCCGGCTGGCCATGGTGCAATTCTATGTCTGCGGAGTTTGCAGCCTGGTAATCGCCGCTTTTTTCGAATCCACCAGCATGGCCGACATCTATGCCGCCTACCAAGCCCTGATCTATGGTGGAGTTATCTCTGTGGGCGCGGGCTATACCCTGCAGGTGCTGCTTTTGCAAAAGGCAAACCCGACCCATGCCTCCATTCTCCTGAGCATGGAAGCGCCCTTTGCCGCCCTGGGCGGATGGTTGTTTTTACAGGAAATCTTGAGCCTGCGGGCGCTTATGGGCTGCGGTTTGATGTTGGCCGCCATCCTCATTGCCCAGCTGTGTCCGGAAGGGGAGCGTGGTGTTGCGAAACCTGAGAGTATGTCGGCCCGATGAGGCGATAAACTTGTCGGTGCGAGTGGCCTGATTGATTGAGGCAGAGATTTGAGTTGTTCTATGCATGGGGCGGCAAAGAAGAGACAATAAACCCGGTGCAAGGCCATCCTGCACCGGGTTCATTGCCGTGCCGTGTCAAAACGCTATCGTATCGGTTTCAAAAATTGCTTGCAGGGCGTGCCTGTGCTCCGTCGTTCAGGTGCATTTGCGTTGATTTGAAAACGCAATCACCGAAATCACTTTGCTGATTGCACGCACAAATCCTTCACCTCTGCCTCCGGCCTGGCAAGGCAGGCTGTGAGTTGGCCCTTTTCCTCCTTATTGATCCTGGCCCCCAGATCGACCATATTGTCCACCACCTTGCCCCAGGCCATTACACCCTTGTTTTTCCGCAGATCCGGGCAGATATAGTTGACAAAATGGCAAGAACCGCATTTGTTCTCAATAAGCGGCCTGCAGTCGCCCTGAGCCTCAGCGCTTGCGGCCGGTGCCGGCATCAGGAAATAGGCAGGCAAAGCGGTTGCCAGCAGGATTGCAAGATAGTGCTTCATGGTGGTCCTCATGTGTTTCCTTTTCTTCCTGCTGCCGGGTGAAAGCGCTCCGCAGCAGGAAATTTTTTGTGGCATTCTTTTCGTCTAGGTAAAACGAATATCCCTTAGTGGGAAAACAGGGGCAGGTGTTTTGCCGACATCTTGTAGAGAAAAATGCCCAGAGAAATAATACCAATAGAAACTAGGAATTCCATCCAGGTCGGTGAATAGGACATACCCTGGGAGGAGAAATACGTCTCCATGCTGAACAGCCCTACATTGAGCCGGTTGAGCAGCACACCGATGATAACCATCAGATTGATGGAAAAAATCCGGTTGATATTGGTGCGCACACTCTTCATGGCCAGAAGTGCCACCGGGATGACCACGCCGACCAGCATCTCCAGAAGATACATATTGGCTTCCAGGCTGCCGTCAAAGGCTAGGCCTACACCGGCAACCACAAAGAGCTGATAGAGTTTGAGCAGCAGATAAAAAGACAAAACAATCAGGGTGCCCCTGGCAAGGCCGTAGAAGATTTCCTTGTCCACTTCATGGCCGAGGAATTTGCGGCTGAGCATGGTTTCTAGGCTCACCATGGCCAAGCCCATGGCCACAGCGGAAACCAGGAACTGGAAGGGCAGTTTGGTGTCCCACCACAGAGGCGACATCTTGCTTTCTGCAATCAAATAGACCGCGCCCAGAGAAGACTGGTGCAGGGTGGAGAGCATGACGCCGAAAATAACCGCGCCGACCATGACCCTGCCCACTGCCTTGCGGGCCTTTTCCCAGCCCAGGCGTTCAAAGAGCATGGGGCTGAATTCCAGGGCCAGAGTGGTAGTGTAGAAGATAACGTGCATGGCCACAACCCACATGACCGAGTGGTACTGCCACATGAACATCGGGTGCCAGATACGGAAAGGATGACCAATATCCAGGCAGATGGCCACCACTGCCATCAGGTAGCCGAGAAAGGCGGTCAGGATGGCGGGCCGCACGATGGGCCGGTACTTTGTCCAGTTAAAGATATAGACCGCGCAGGCAATGATAAATCCCCCTGCAGCCATGGCCACGCCGCCGAGCACATCCAGCCCCAGCCAGAAACCCCAAGGGTAGGAGTCGCTCAGGTCGGTGGTTGCTCCCAGGCCGAAGATCAGGCGGTAAAGAATGACTGCACCGCCCGCCATAATAAAAAACAGTAGAATAAAGGTGGTTGGAGTCCAGGTTCGTATATTCGCATTAGATTCCATTGTGTGTCACCTCATAGCCAAATTGACGGAGTTGATCGACAACTGCGTGCACGACTTTTTCCATGGCTGCCTGCACCTCGGGCGAGAGTGTCAGCCCGACTTCAAGCGTCTTGGGTTCAATGCCGAATAAAATAAGACGCTCGGGCATGATACCGGTAAGCTCTGCAGCGGCCAGTACGTCACAGATGCCCAGCTGATGCGGGGTGGTGCGGGTGAGGAAGGCCTTGGGCACATGCTCGTCTTCCACCTTGATAACCGTGCCGGGGGCGCGGTCATCCTGCAGGGCATCGATGAGGATTACCTCCTTGCGTCCATCCAGATAGGAGAGCAGTTCAAATCCGGCAGTGCCGCCGTCCATGCACTCCACCTCCGGGGGCAGGGTATAGCGGCGGCAAAGCTCTTCCACTGCCCGGCAACCCACTCCCTCATCACCAATGAGCAGGTTGCCTATGCCTAAAACCAAGGCGCTCACAACCGCCCTTACAGAACCTGCACCTTGGCAAGCGGTGTCTTTTTGCCGTCTACCAGGTGGATTGCGCAGGCAATGCAGGGGTCAAAGGAGTGTATTGTGCGCAGCACTTCCAAGGGCAGGCTTTCGTCTGCAATGGGGTTGCCCACCAGAGAGGCCTCGTAGGGGCCGAGGGCATCCTCGTGGTTTCTTGGCGCAGCATTCCAGGTTGAAGGGACAACGCACTGGTAGTTTTTGATCTTGGCGTTTTCAATGATCACCCAGTGGGAGAGTGTGCCCCGCGACGCCTCGTGAAAGCCGACCCCGCGCTGTTCCCCCTTTGGGAATACCGGCGTGTTGAAGGTGTCGTAGTCGCCCTTGCCGATATTGTCCATCAGGGACTGCCACTGCTTGCCCATGGCATCGTGCAGCACGGCGGCACGGATAACCCGGGCCGCGATACGGCCGATGGTGGAGTGGAGTGCCTCAATGCCGACCGTGGTTCCGGCCAGGGTAGACACGGTTTGCAGGGTGCTGTCCACATAGCGCCTGGTCGGTTCATGTCCGGCCAGGTACAGGTTAACGACATGGGGCAGCGGCCCGACCTGGGCCGGTTTGCCCAGATAGGTGGGTGATTTGATCCAGGAGTAGCGGTCTTCGTAGCTGAAGCCGGTATATTTGGGGATGGTTTCACCCTCATAGGGGGAGCGGTCCCAGTCGCCGTTGTACCAGGCATGCTTGATGGATTCCTTGATATTATCCGTAAGCCGGCTCTCCTGCTGGGTTCGGATGGGCGTGAATTTGCCCAGATCACCTTCCGGGATATAGCCGCCTGCAAGTTCGTACTGCGTACCCTTGGTGTCCATCGGCAGTTCCGGCACGCAGAGGTAGTTCATCACGCCCGCGCCGTAGGTGGTCCAGTCGGCATAGGCTGCGCCGATCGCGGCCACGTCGGGGAGCATGGCCTGATTGATGAACTCGCCCACCTCATCAATCAGGGTCTTGATATGGAAGAGCTTTTCTACCGTAAGGTTGGCAGGGCTGTTGGGATCAATGGCGTTGGAAACGCCGCCTACAACCAGGTTCTGGATGTGCGGGGTCTTGCTGCCGAGTATGGCCACCACCTGGTTGATCTTGCGCTCGTATTCCAGGGCTTGTAAGTAGTGGGCCGCTGCGAGCAGGTTCACCTCGGGCGAGAGTTTCATGGCCGGATGACCCCAGTAGCCGCTGGCAAAAATACCAAGCTGGCCACTTGCAATGAATTTTTTCAACTTGTCCTGTACTGCCTGCATTTCCTGGGTGCTGTTGCGCCGCCAGCCCGAGAGCTTCTGTCCCAGGGCTGCGGCCGCGCCGGCATTGGCCGTGGTGGCCGAGACGATATCCACCCAGTCCAGCGCGCTGAGCTGGTAGAAGTGGGCCATGTGGTCGAAAATGTTGTGGGCGGTAATGATAAGATTGCGGATATATTGGGCATTGAGTGGGATTTCCATCTTGAGGGCATCTTCCACTGCCCGCACCGAGGCAACTGCGTGCACCGTGGTGCAGACGCCGCAGATGCGCTGGGTGTAGGCCCAGGCATCGCGCGGGTCGCGTCCCTGCAAGATGATTTCAATGCCGCGCCACATCTGCCCGGAAGACCAGGCGTTGATGACCTTGCCATTCTCCACTTCGCAGTCAATGCGCAGGTGTCCTTCTATTCTGGTAACCGGATCAATGGTTATCTTGTTGGCCATGTTTCATTCTCCTTGAATGTGCTCACGCTAGGCTGTTGTGCGTTTGAAGGCTCAATTCGCTGCTCATTGGCCGGAAGGCGGGGCCTCATCGTCCTCGCCGGCGGCTTGCTGGTTTTTCAGCCTGTTTTTTTCGATCTTCTGGGTCACCAGGCGGGTGAGGGTGCCTGCCACCAAAAGGGTGCCGATGAGGGCGGGCACGTGGGACACATAACTCCAGGTCAGGCGCGGGTAGACCATGTTGCTGATGCGCGGGTTGAAGCCCAGTTTGTTGAACTCGACCCCGGCCAGAAAGAGGTACTGGGTGCCGCCCGCCTCATTCAGGCCATAGACATGATCCACATAGCGGGGCACTACGTTTTCGGTGCGCTGGCGTCCATCCACATGCTGGACCGGATAGTTGTAGCTGTCGCCGGCCTTGAGGGCCAAGCGGCGCTTTGCCTCTTCACGCAGATCTTCCACCCGGCCGAAAATGGAGGCTCCGGTGGGGCAAAACTCGCAGCAGGCGGAATAGCCGCCCTGGGCCAGGCGGTGATTGCAGAGCTGGCACTTGACCACCGAAGGAGCGGCCTTGCTCCACTCATACTGGGGAATACCGAAGGGGCAGGCAATCTGGCAGTAGCGGCAGCCAAAACAGCGCTGCTTGTTATAGGTGACAATGCCGGTATCCGGCTGCTTCTGCAAGGCCTTGACCGGGCACACCGACACACAGGGCGGGTCTATGCAGTGCAGGCAGTGCTGTTTGATAAAGGAGGATTTGGGCGTGCCCGGCTCTACCTCTTCCTCGCCTGCACGGTAGGCCTTGATGATGCACAGGGTCTTGTCGGAAAGACGGCTGGGCGCATCGTAGATATCGTCGCCGTTTTCGGGAAATTCGTAGGGTATCCGGCCCTCGGTCTCCCGGTGGTAGAGCGCGCCACCAGGCTCTGAATTCGTTTTTTTGCAGTTGACCATGCATGACATGCAGCCGATGCACAGGGTGGCGTCGTAGAGGATGCCGACCGCATCCTTGGGCATTTCGGGCGGCTTTTCCGTGGCCGCCGCAGCGGTTTCAACCCCGGCTCCGGCCAAAAGCCCTGTACCTGCTGAAAATTTCAGGAAATCACGTCTGTTGATAGCCATACGAGCGTACTCCTGTAGGGTTGATCAGGCTTGTTTGTCTTCTTTGTCTCCGTCGCGTTTGGCTGCAGCCACAACCGCAGCTCCCACTACCGCTCCAGCAACGCCATAGGCGAATTTCACCGAACCATTGCCCCGCTCGGGCACGGCCTCGGTAAACTGGTTGGGCGGGGTAGGGTAGGCCACCTTGGATTTGGTGAACAGGGGTACATGGAAGCCGACCTTTTCCTCAGAGCAACCAAAGCAGGGGCAGCCCGTTCCCACCGGCCAGCAGCCGATGGTGTCGTTATAGTGGACGATTGAGCAGTTATTGAATGTTTCCGGTCCTTTACAGCCCAGTTTGTAGAGACAGTAACCCTTGCGATGGCCCTCATCGCCAAATTCATCGGCAAAACGGCCGGCGTCAAAATGGGGGCGGCGCTCGCAATTCTCGTGGATGAGCCTGCTGTAGGCAAAGGTGGGCCGACCCTTGTCGTCTAAGTCCGGCAGTTTGCCGAAGGTGAGGAAGTGGATGACGGTTGAGAGGAGGTTGTAGGGGTTGGGTGGGCAGCCGGGGATATTGACGACGTTTATACCCTTGGGTTTCAATACCGCATGCACCGGGGTTGCGCCGGTTGGGTTGGGTTCGGCGGCAGCGACTCCGCCCCAGGAGGCGCAGGAGCCAATAGCAATAACAGCGGCGGCCTGGGGCGCCATTTCGTTGAGGATATCCAGCACCGGCCTGCCTGCGATCTGGCAGTAGATACCGCCGTCCTTGACAGGAATGGAACCATCCACCACCAGAATGAACTCGCCCTTGTAGCGCTCGATGGACTGCTGCAGGGCCGCCTCGGCCTGGTGGCCGGAACCGGCATTCAGGGTTTCCGAATATTCCAGTGAGATGAGGTTGAAGATGAGGCTGTCTATGGAGGGGTGATCGGTACGCAACAGCATTTCCACACAACCGGTGCACTGCTGGCCGGAAAGCCAGATCACCGGCGGCCGCTCGGGCGAGGTCACGGCCTCGGCTATTTTTACTCCCGCCGACATGGGCAGACCCAGGGTGGCAGCCACAGCGGTGCAGAACTTCATGAAATCCCTGCGATTGATGCTGCTGAACAGAGTCTCCTGGGGATACGGGCCCTTGAATTCCATTAGCTACCTCCCTGTTGATGTTCTTTCTCTATCCGGGTTGCGTCTTGCTGCCGGTCAGGGCGGCAATAACACAAACGGTCTGGAGCATAAGCGAACAGCAGGCCGGCTGTGTTCAATCAAGGCCTTTTCTGTTCATAAACCTATTATAACGGCCTGAGGAGCGGGTTAAATATGTGCGGATCTATGTGAAATTCTGGTGTTTAAAAACCTCCTGTTTTTACAATACACTCATTCAGCGGTTATAGACGTTACATATATGTTAATAGGGGAGAATGCCTCCTCTTAATGCATTAAGACGGCAATGGCAAGAAATATTTTTTTGCAGAAAAAGGATGGATTTTCTGTGGGTTAGAATGTTTTATCCAGTCAAATCAAGGTGTTTGCAGAAAAAAGACTTGACATGCGACAATGCAAGCCTGGTCAGAGGTGAAAAATGGAAAGAACAGGAGAATGTGGGTTGCAGGTAACCTGCGCAAAGGCCTGAATAAGGCCTGAGTTTGAAACAAAGATGTACTTTGGGAGCCATACAAGCGGCGCGCAGTTTTGCGCATGCCTTGAATGAGGCGGCATGCGGCGCAGCTTTTTTACGGGGCCTCGAAAATATTGAGAAGCGCTTCATAGTACATATTAGCGGTTCAATCTGGGAGGTCTGCGGCACCTTGTTCGGTTTTGACACACCCAAGGGCCTGGTCGATGCACCAGCAGGGCTGGTTTTTGCCCAAATCGGCGAGTTGAGCCTGCTCATATTGATCATTTGCATCCCTAATAGTGTCCGCACAAACCGGATTGCCCTGCAAATTTTCACATGATTAGCTGCATCTGCTCTGCTGGGTGCCAACCGGTTGGGTCGCATACAAGCAAAAATCAGGTTTGTTCAACGAAGCAAAAATCAGGTTTGTTCAACGGGTGTTACGAAGGGATAGATAGCATCCACCATGCATTTTGTGGCCCCGGCATCGTATCGTAACAGGTGCCGGAGTAGCTGTAATTTGTGTTCATTGAAGCTATGTCTGTGCCGGGATGATGATGAGCAACCAGGCTTGCTTGATCTCTGAAGCTCAACGGTACTGTGAGCGTAGATGCGTTCCCACGCTGGAGCGTGGGAACGATGTGGAGGGTTGGAAAGGGAATTGGAGGTCGTTTGGTAATGAGTTTGGTAATGAATTACCCGTTTTTCCGTTCTTCCAGCTCACTCCAACGCTGGTACAGGCCCTCCACCTCGGAGCTGAGTTCCTGCTGCCGCTGCCAGCATTCCTCAAGTTGTGCCGCATCGGCTGCGATTTCAGATTCGGCCATGCGTGCTTGCAAGTCCTCTAGTTCGGCCTCGGCAGTCAAAATCCGCTCTTCCATCTGGTCGTATTCCCGCTGTTCCATGTAGGAGAGCTTAGCGGACCTGGCCTTGGCTGCTGCCGCTGGTTTCACGGCCGGGGTTGCTATTTCTCTTGCGGCCTGTTCTTTCTCCGCTGTTCTTTCCTGCAGCCAGTCAAGCCACTGCTCGCAGTCGGCAAAAAACGCGGTTTCACCCTCGCCGTCAAAACCCAGGATATGGGTGCAGAGCCGGTCGAGCAGGTAGCGATCATGGGTGACCAGCACCAGGGCCCCGGGAAATTCACTCAAACTTTCCTCCAGCACATCCAGGGCCGGGATATCCAGGTCATTGGTGGGCTCATCCAACAAAAGAATATCAGCGGGCTGCAGCATCAGGCGCGCGAGAAGGATACGGGCCTGTTCCCCGCCGGAGAGGCGCGATACCGGCGTTTCCAGTTGATCCGGTCGAAAGAGGAAGTGCTTGGCCCAGCCTGCCACATGTACGCTGCGGTTCTGAAAGAGTACGCTGTCGCCATCTGGGGCAAGGGCCCGGCGCAGGGTTTGGCTGGTGTCGAGTTGTTCCCGACGCTGGTCAAAACTGACCACGCGCAGATTTTCGGCAAGCCGGATCGTGCCCTGATCCGGCAGGATTTCCGGGTTTTCCTGGGCGTTTGCCGCCAAAATGCGCATCAGTGTGGATTTACCGCAACCATTGTTGCCTACCAGGCCCAGGCGCAGACCGGGGCGCAAAAGCAGATCGAGCCCGGAAAAGAGCTGCCTGCCCTCGTAGGACTTGGCAAGTCCGCTTGCTTCCAGGAGTTTTTTGGTCTTACGCTCAGTGCCCTCAAAGCGGATGCCCGCCTGGGACAGGGCGCGATTGCGGCTCTGCACCTCATCCAACTCGTCCTGCAGATTGGCTGCGGCATCGATGCGGTACTTGGCCTTGGTGCTGCGGGCCTTGGGGCCCCGGCGCAGCCATTCCGTTTCCCGGCGCATCTTGTTGGCAAGGCGCTCTTCCAGTTGCCGGCGCTGGAGCAGGTATTCCGCCCGTTTCTCGACAAAATCCGAATACGTACCCTGAATCTGCAGCGATCCCTGCGGATAGACGGCGGAAAGCTCCACCACCCGGTTGACCGTAGCTTCCAGAAAACGACGATCATGACTCACCAGGATGCAGGCTGCCGGGCTGTCCGGCCAGTTGGCGCTCAGTAATTTTTCCAGCCAAAGAATACCGGCAATGTCTAGATGGTTGGTCGGTTCGTCCAGTACCAGCAGATCCGGGGCAGGCAAAAGCGCCCGGCAAAGTGCAAGTCGTTTGCGCCGGCCGCCGGAGAGGAGTTTGGTCTTTTCTTCGGGATCGTTAAACTCAGCCCGGCTCAACAGGGTGTGAATGCGGGTGTAGAGCTCGCCTTCCTTGAGGCCCAACTCTGCTCCGGCCTGCAGCAGGTTGGCGTAGAGGCTTTTCTCGTCGTCAAAGCGGTCTTCCTGGGCCAGGTAGCCGATGCGCGCGCCCTTTTGCAGAGTAAAACCGCCGCTGTCCGGCTGTTCCAGAGAGCAAATAATCTTGAGCAGAGTGGATTTACCCGAACCATTGGGGCCGATCAGACCCACCCGGTCGCCGGGTTCAATACTGAACTGGACATCCGTAAACAGTTGCTGCGACCCAAAGGCCTTGCTCAGGCCCTGAACCTGCAGAAGTGCACACATAAAAATCTTCCTTGAACTGAAACGACTGAAACACAAGACCCGCTTACGCGCTCAGGGCAATGGCATCCGCCCTGGGGTAGGAGCCGAGGAGCTCGAAATAGGCGCAGATCTGCCGCAGAATGTTGCAGGCCTCGTAGATGGCCGGATCGTCGATGTGGCCGATCATGTCGAGGAAGAACATGTACTTCCAGGCCTTACCCTTGGTGGGACGGGATTCCAGCTTGGCCAGGTCGATATTCTTGGCAGACAGAATAGTGAGGATCTCGTTGAGCGCGCCCGGCCGGTTGATGAGGCCAATCAGCACCGAGGTCTTGTCGCTGCCGCTCTTACTAGGCGATTTCTTGCCGAGCACCAGAAAACGAGTAGTGTTGCCCTGATAGTCTTCAATACCCTTGACCACCACCTGCAGCTGGTAGGTGGTAATGGCAAGAGATCCCGCGATGGCACCGATAGTTGGATCGTCTGCTGCCATCTTGGCCGCTGCTGCGGTGGAAAAGACGGGCAGGGTGGGCACATCGGGCAAGTGCTTGCGCAACCATTGCCGGCACTGCGCCAAAGACTGAGCATGGGAGGCCACGGTTTTGATGTCTTCGATATTGCCGGAGCGGTTGACCAGGTTGTGGTTGATGGGCAGCTCGATTTCGCCGCAGATCTGCACCTTGTAGACCAAAAAAGAGTCCAGCGAATAGGTGACCGCGCCTTCAATGGAGTTTTCTACCGGGATGATGCCGTACTGCACACGCTCGCGTTCCACCTCTTGAAAGACCTCGGCAATGGATTCCATGGGCTGGTATTCGGCGCTTTGGCCGAAATACTTTACCCCGGCGAGGTGGGTGTAGGTGGCTTCCGGGCCCAGATAGGCAACAATGGCCTTGCGCTGCGACAAACGGCAGGAGGTGATGATCTCGTGGAAAATGGAGTAGAGCGCCTTGGGCGGGAAAACATCGTCATTTTGCTGCCTGAGCCGCTCATAAATCTCCAATTCGCGCTGCGGATCCCACTTGGCGCGTTTGGTTTCACTCTTCAGCTTGCCGATGGTCTTGGCACACTCCAGACGCTCCTTCAGGAGGCTGAGCAGGTTGTCGTCAATCTCGTCGATGCGCTCGCGTACCTCGGCAATGTTCTTCTTTTTTTCCATAATTTAAATAACTCAAATATGTAGTAAAAAATCGGGTTAGTGATGATGTGGCAGCATTTTTGCTGCGGGGGAATATACCAGCACCTGCCAGGCAAGGGAAGAAGAGAACGCTCCCCAGCCTGGGTCGGTCGTACTGTTGATAGGGCCGGTAAAAGAGTAATGGGACCGGGTTTTGCAATCCTGCTGCGCCTGCGGCCACAAGCAAGCGGCTGCAAAAGCGGAAGGATGTACCCGCACTGCGACGGCAACACAGGCCTTGTGGGTGCCCTAAACAGGAATACCAGGATCTTCCTATATCAATATCACTCATACTGATTGTCAGGATTTTTCCATGACATTCAGGGCACGATACGGTAGATTGGTTTGTAAAATTCGTATTTCATTGACTTGGTACACTATTATGAAGCAACAACATTTTTCACCCCAGCCGGTGACCAACGAATGGCTGAGTTCCTTTGACACCTATCTGATAAGTGAAGGAACACACGAACGGGTCTACGAAAAACTGGGTGCGCACCTGGTGCACATGCACGGTCATGATGGGGTTGCCTTTGCGGTCTGGGCGCCCAATGCGCGGCAGGTCTCTGTTATTGGCGATTTCAACCAGTGGGATCACCAGGGCCACGCCATGCACCCTTCGGATAGCGGTATCTGGTCACTCTTTATCCCTGGGCTCAAGGAGTTTGCTGTCTATAAGTACAGCATCATTACTCAGTCCGGTCAGAATCTGCACAAGGCCGATCCCTATGGTTTTGCCATGGAGGAACGGCCGCGCACCGGTTCGGTGGTAGCTGATCTGAGCCGCTACGAGTGGCAGGACAATGAATGGATGAGCCGGCGCGCGCAGCGTCAGGGTCTGGATGCGCCCATCTCCATCTATGAAGTGCACCTTGGCTCCTGGCGCAAGATTGCCGATGAGAATTGGGGCCTGCGCTACCTTTCCTACCGGGAACTGGCGGATCAGCTCATTTCTTATGTGGTGGAAATGGGCTACACGCATATCGAACTGCTGCCCATTGCCGAGCATCCCTACGAGGGATCCTGGGGCTATCAGGTGCTTGGCTTTTTTGCACCCACCTCGCGCTTTGGCCCACCCCAGGATTTCATGTATTTCGTGGATCAATGCCATGCCGCCGGCCTGGGCGTGATCCTGGACTGGGTGCCCGCCCACTTCCCCAAAGATGGTGCAGGCCTGAACAACTTTGACGGCACCCAGCTCTATGCCCACGCCAACCCCATGCAGGGCGAACACCAGGATTGGGGTACCCTGATCTTCAACTACAGCCGCAACGAGGTGCGCAGTTTTCTGCTCTCCAACGCGCTCTTCTGGCTGGATAAATACCATATCGACGGCCTGCGCGTGGACGCGGTGGCCTCCATGCTCTACCTGGATTACTCACGCCAGGAGGGCCAGTGGATTCCCAACTACTATGGCGGCCGCGAAAACCTTGCCGCCATCAGCTTCCTGCAGAAGATGAACGAGGCCGTGCACGGCGTTTTCCCCGGTATCCTCACCTTTGCCGAGGAATCGACCTCATGGCCGATGGTGTCTCGGCCCACCACCTTTGGCGGTTTGGGTTTCAGTTGCAAATGGAACATGGGCTGGATGCACGACACCCTGGGCTACATGCGCGCAGATCCCATCTACCGCCGTTACAGCCACAACCAGATGACCTTTGGCATGCTCTATGCCTTCCACGAAAACTTTATCCTGCCTCTGAGCCATGACGAGGTGGTCCACGGCAAAGGCTCGCTGCTCAACAAAATGCCGGGCGATGAATGGCAGAAGTTCGCCAACCTGCGCGCCATGTACGGCTATATGTGGGCCTATGCGGGCAAGAAGCTCTTGTTCATGGGCGGTGAATTCGCCCAGTGGAAGGAGTGGAGCCACGATGCCGGGCTGGATTGGGACGCCCTTGCAGGCGAACGCCACCAGGGCATACAGCGGCTGGTTCGCGATTTGAACCTGGTGTACCGGGATCAACCCGCCCTGCACGAGGTTGATTTTTCCTGGAAAGGCTTCTCCTGGATCGAAGCCAATGATGCGGATAATTCTGTCTTTTCCTTTGTTCGTTATGCGAAAGATCCCGAAGATTTCCTGGTTGTGGTTTGTAATTTCACCCCGGTGGTGCGCCATAGCTATCATATCGGGGTTCCTCATGCCGGTGGCTATACTGAGTTGATCAACACCGATCTTGAGGTCTATGGCGGCAGCGGCGTGGCTAACCCGGAACACATCAAGGTGATCGAGCAGGAATGGCACAGCCTGCCCTGTTCCCTCTCTTTAACCCTGCCTCCCCTGGCTGCCCTTATCCTGCAGCCATACCGGTCTTGAAACCTTTTCTTGTCCCCTTCTTCCTGAGGCCTAACCGATGAACATACGACTGATCCTCTTTACCCTGCTCGGTATTGTCATCTACTTTCAGCTTGCTGCCTACAACAGCAAGATGATTACGAAAATAGACGCATCCGTGCCCCAGCCGCCGCCGTGCAGCACGGAACTGAGCAGTGCCGCGCCCCTGGCTGCGGTGCCGGTGCAAGCAGATGCTGCCGTTAAAACGGTACAGTCCCTGGAGCAGGAACTGGCGCAAAAAGAGCAGCAAATCAAAAATCTGCTGGATGCCCAGGAAAGCATTACGGCCAAATTGAACCTGATGGAAGCCGCTCCGGCCCTGTTGGACAAGGACAAGGAGATAGCCCGCCTGAATGATGAGCTGGCAGCGCGCAGCAGAACCCTTGACGAGGCCCAGGAGGGGATAGCCGCACGCAACAAACAGATTGAAGAACTGCGCGGCAACTTGGGCCGTCTTGAGGAGGCAGCAAGCGTACATGCCGACAAGAGTACGGAAACCCAGGCCCTGCAATCCCAGTTGCAGCAGCAGATCAGTGAAAAAGATCAGCGTTTGCAAGAATTGGAAACACAACTGGCAGCGGTGAATGCGGACTTGGCGGCGAGCAAGGAAAAAGATCAAACCGCCCAGCAGGCGCTGCAGACCCTGCTTTCCGATAAGGAAGAAAGCAGCCGGCAACTGACCCAGCAGCAGGAAGAAAACAAGCAGTTGACAGCTCGCATCGGGGAGTTGGAAGTGCAAGTGCAGGAGCAGGCCAATAATCGCCTGCAGGTCCAAAAGGAATTTGAAGGGCTCTTGGCTGAGACAAAGGCCCAGTTGACTGCCAGCCAGGATAAGGAAGTCGCGGCCAGCCGGCAGTTGCAGGCCTTGCTGCACAGTCAGGAAGAAAAGAAAGAGAGCACTGCTGAGCAGGAAGAGCAGGTAGGCCAGCTCACCGCCCGTGTGCAGGAACTTGAAACCCAACTGCAGCAGAGCGCTGAGCAGCAGCAAGCAGCTAAGGATGTTGAAGCAAAACTAGCCGAGACCCAGGCGCAACTCACCGCCAGCCAGGAAAAGGAAGCTGCGGCAGCGCAGCAGTTGCAGGCCCTGCAGCAGGCAGAAGGTGAAAAAGAACAAACTGCGGCAGAGGAAACCGAGCAGGGTGAGCAAGTCGCAACCCGTGTACAGGAACTGGAAGCCCAACTTGCCGAGGCGAATAATCAGCTTGGCGCGACCAAGGAAGAGCGTGATGCCTCTGCCCAGCAGTTGTTAAGCCTGCAGCAGAGCCGGCAGGAAAAGGAACAGGCTGCAGCCGAGCAGGCAGAGCAGAATACCCAGCTCACTGCCCGTGTACAGGAACTGGAAGCCCAACTTGCCGAGGCGAATAATCAGCTTGGCGC
>JAUNUN010000006.1:0-30583 GCA_030538155.1 bacterium | reverse complement strand
AGAATACCCAACTCACTGTCCGTGTACAGGAACTGGAAGCCCAACTTGCCGAAGCGAATAATCAGCTTGGCGCGACCAAGGAAGAGCGTGATGCCTCTGCCCAGCAGTTGTTAAGCCTGCAGCAGAGCCGGCAGGAAAAGGAACAGGCTGCAGCCGAGCAGGCAGAGCAGAATACCCAACTCACTGTCCGTGTACAGGAACTGGAAGCCCAACTTGCCGAAGCAGCCAAGCAACTGGGTGCCGGCAAGGAACAGCAGGATGTTGCTTTCCAGCAGATCCAGGCCTTGCAGCAGACCCAGACCGAACAGGAACAGCAACTGGCTAAGCAGCAAGAAGGAACCGCCCAACTGGCAGCGCAGTTGAAACAGGAGCAGGAAGCCTTGGCCGCTGCCCAGGAGCAGATAACTGCTCACCAGCAGGCGGTTGAACAACTCACTGCTGAAAAAAATACACTTCTGCAGCAGCAGGAGGAAAAAACTGCGGCCCAGCAGGAGGCCCTGAACAGAATCCAGGCATTGGAAGGCGAAGTGGCTGCCCTACAGACACAGCTTGACGAGCGCGGCGCTGCACTCAAGCAGGCTGAGGAAAAGGCTGCCGGGCTGCAGGCCGGCGTTGAAGAGATCAATGCGGTTCTTGGCCAGACTCGTCAGCAGTTTGAAGCGGCCCAGCAAAAGGTGGCGGAGCTTGAGCCTCTGCAAGCCAAGGTTGCTGAACTGCAGCAACAACTGGATGCAACGCAGAGCAAGGACGCAGAGCTGCAACAACTGCTGACCGACAGGAGCAGCGCCCTGGAATCCCTCACCCTGCGTTTCAACGAGCAGCAGCAAAACTTAACAGGCCTTACGGACGAGCGGGCAGGTCTTGACAGTCAGATTAAGGCACTGCAGGAGCAAATCAAGGAGTATGCTGCAATCAAGACCGCTCTGGACGAACAGGCAAAGGCTCTGAGCCAGGCTCAGCAAACTATTACCCAGCTAAGTCCTCTACAGAAGCAGGTGGAAGAACTGCAGGCGAAAAATACAGAACTTGCCGAAGCGGTAACAGCTAAGGATGCCGCACTGGCTGAACAAGCGGGCCAGGCTGAAACCATTACTAAACTCAATGAAGAGCTTGCCGCCAACCAGGCCAGGCTGCAGGAGTTGAGCGATAAGGGGAGCGCACAGGCGCAGCAGATCGCGGCCCTGGACAAGGAAAAGATCGAACTGAGTGCCCGTTTGGCAGCAGTTCCTGATCTCAACGCCCTGTTACAGCAGTTGAGCAGCCGGGAAGAACGGCAGCAGGCCCTTGAGCAAGAGGCACAAAAGGCCCAGGCAACGATTCGCAGCCTGAACGAACAGGTAGCAGCCCAGAAGGAAGCTGTGGCCAATCAGGGACAGATGCAAAGCCTGTTGGACAAGACAGCCGCTGAAGCCAAGGAAAACCAGGATGCCTTGACCGCGTTGCAGGCGGAAAAACTCAAACTGCAGGAAAGCCTTGATGCCAGCCAGGTCCAACTGACCGAGCTACGTGGGCAAGTGGGCGTACTGGAAAAGACGATTGCCGATAATCAAAATCAGGAACAGAATCTCCAGCAAATAGAGCAACAGCTCACTTCCCTGCAGGCAGAAAAAGAAGAGTTGCAAAAAAATCTGGAAGCTGAAAAGACAAAAACCCAGGAAGCCATACAGCAGTGCAGCCAGCCGGCTGAACCTGCGCAAGCCACTGCGGCTACAGCCACAACAAGTGCAGCGCAGCAGGACAGTGATGGCGATGGTGTACCGGATAGTGCCGATCTCTGCCCCAACTCACCGGCAGGCGCCCAGGTTAATGCCATGGGTTGTGCCCCGAGTTCGGGCATTGTCCTGGACGGCATCAATTTTGCCACTGGTTCGAGCGAACTGACTGCAGATGCGCGTCAGCGCCTTGACCGGGTTGCGGCAGCCTTGGTGCAGCATGACCAGGTAAACGTTGAAGTCGGCGGCTATACTGATTCCCGGGGCAATGCAGATCTCAATCGACAGTTGAGCCAGCGCCGGGCAGAATCAGTGTCTGCCTATCTGGCCGAAAAGGGTGTGGCCCGCAACCGTTTGAGCGCGCGTGGTTATGGTCAGGACAACCCGATCGCTACCAACGACACTGAAGCAGGTAGACGGCAAAACCGTCGGGTGGAACTGCACCCGCAGGGGATGTAAGCAAGGGCTGCTGAGCAGCGAGAAAGTAGAAACAAGAAGGGCCTGCTCGGCATCACGAGCAGGCCCTTCTTGTTTCTACTTGCTGATGAATGAAGAAGCCTTTAATCAAGCGTCGAGTTCCAACTCTAGGTTAAGGGAGTAAAGGAGGTATCCAAGCGACAAGGAAACATCAGGCATGCATAAATCAAACTCTGCAAAGCTAACTTTTGCCGCAGCCGACGGAGAGCCTGTTCTGATTTGGAATTGAGATCACCATTCCAGACGCAGGGTGTTGTCCATCGGCCGCGCTCGCGTCAGCCGAATGCGCACCGTATCGCCCGGTTCAACCGGAAAAGAAGGATTCGGCGGCAGATCCACATCGTAGAGGCAATCACAGAGGAGCAGGCTGACCCGCTTGGGGTTGCTGCTGACCACCGTGGCCTTAAGGCGTTCTCCCTCTTTGGCTTCCAGATAGCGTAAAATCCAGTAGCGGTGGCGCTGCTGCTTGATGGCGGCGGCCCGGGCCAGTTTCTGCTGCAGAATACCGGCAAAGGTCTTGCACTGCTCGGCAGAAAAAAGCACGCCTTTACCGGCCAGCACATGGGCGAGCTGTTGTTGCATGACCAGATCAAGGAAGCGGCGTATTGGTGAAGTGATGGTGGTATAGCTGTTCAGACCAAGGCCGCTGTGCGGCTTGGGGTGCACCGTCAACTCACCCCTGGAAAGGAACTGCCGCTGACGGGCAATGTCGATCAGGCTGTTATTGGCCCCATCAATAAGGCGGCGGCGAGGCGGCGGTTGCGAACGGAACAGACCGGGCACCTCGCGCATGGCACAGTATTCGGCGGCCATGGCATTGGCTTGGATCATCATTTCAGCCACCAGACTGCGGGCCGGGGTCTCCACAGGCTGCAGTTCCACGCCGATCCGGTTGCGGTCGCTGATGTCAAAGGACACATCCGGCAAAGAGAGCAGGAGCGCCCCTTTATCGAGCCTGTTTTGCCTGAGCTTAAGGCGTAAGCGGTTGAGGATCCTGAATTCCGGCTCGCTTTCCATCAGTGCCTCGGCCTCATTATAGCTGAGCCGGCGCTGCACGGAAATGACTGAGGCCGTGATCCGGCTTTGCAGGATTTCTCCTGCCTCATTGATGGTGAAGAGGAAGCTAAAGGCGGGCCGTACCTGATCCTGTATCAGGCTGCACAGGGAAAGCGACAGTTCTTCCGGCAGCATGGGGATACTGCCTTCGGGGAAATACAGGGAGGTGGCCCGTTCCTGGGCCTCGCTGAAAAGCGGGCTTTTGGGCGGTACATACCAGCTCACATCGGTGATATGGATGCCTACCTGCACCTGGCTGCTCCGGCCATCAGCATCCTGCTTATCCACTCTGACCACATGGAGGGCGTCGTCGTAGTCGCGGGTACCCTCGGCATCAATGGTGAAGGTAGGCAGATGGCGAAAATCCTGCCGCTTTGGGTCTGCCAGCAATTCCTCCACCGTTGCCTCCTGCAATGTGGCTGCAAGATCCCGGCTTTCCTGAGAAAAGACCAGCGGATAGTCGGAGCGCAGCAGACTGAGGTTCTCGTCCCTGTCCCAGATGCCTGCCGCTACCAGCACCTGGTACGCTGCATCGGGTGCGGTCAGCCCGGCCTTCTTGAGCATGCTGCGCGCCGATTCGGTGGCGTCGTCTGTACTCTGATCCAGGGCGTAATCCTGCAACAGGCTCAGGCATTGATCATAATCCGCCCATTCTGCGCTACTTACCTGCTCGCCTTGCATCAAGCGCTGCAGCCAAAGGGCTGCCTCCTCAAGCCGGCGCGCCCGTATGGCCTCCTGCTCGCGCTGGTGGCGCAGTTGCTCGACCTGCTCGCTGCTGTTGACGCTGATGCGGCTGTTGCGGTATTTGAAGTAAAGGGGGTCGGCAAAAATTGCACGCAGAAAGGCGGCATACTCGTCATCGCCGGGAGTTGTGCCAAAATGCAGTTCAGCGAGAAATTCCGGCGCAAAGGAGTTTTCTTCCTCGGCACTCGCTATTTCCCAGAGGTCATCCAGGACAATATCCGCTGCCAGCACGCTGCGTTTTTCCCCGCGCTCCTTGAGCAGGGCCAGGGCCGTATTGCGGTTATCCCAGGGGAAACGTTCGCGGGACACGCTCAAGACCCTGGCCTCGGGCAGAGTCAGTTCACGGCCGCTGTGGCTGAGCAGCCGCAATCTGCGATCCGTGTATGCCGTCACCAGGGCGCAGAGAAAAACGCCGTTGTCAAGGAACTCAATAATACTGCCGGGTTGAATCATGCTGCCTGTCTTGTGGGGGAAGTACGTTTCATGGTAAACTGCAATGGTTAGCAGGATTCAACCGCTTTGTCATCTTTTTCCGCCAAAAAAGCAGTGCTCCGAGCCCTCAAGGAAGCATCAATGAGTCAAACATACCATTCCGGCGTGGCGGCCCTCCTTGGTCCGCCCAATGCGGGCAAGTCCACCTTGCTCAACCAGTTGCTGCGACAAAAAATCGCTATCGTCAGCCCCAAGCCGCAAACCACCCGCAACCGCATCATGGGAGTGATGCACGGAGAAAACTATCAGATTATCCTCCTGGATACGCCGGGCCTGCACGAGGCCAGAGAGGAGATAAACCGCCGGATGATGCGGGCCGCGCTGGAGGCGGTGGTCGAGGCGGATGTTGCTGTGTATCTTGCGGATGCAAGCGACCCCACGGCCCAGAAACCGTCCCGCTTCGAGCACCAGCTCGCTACCCTGGCTCAGGCGCAATGCCCGATTTTGCTTGCACTCAACAAGATCGATCTGGTGTCGAAAGAGAAGCTGTTGCCGCTCATGGACTGGTATCAGCGACAATACGGCTTTGCCGCCATCATCCCACTCTCTGCCTTAAAGGGCGAGGGGCTGGACCGGCTGGTGGACGAACTGGTTGCGCGCCTGCCCGAGGGGCCCCAGTACTATCCGGATGATATGCTCACCGATGTGAGCGAGCGTTTTCTAGCGGCGGAGATTGTGCGAGAAGCTATTTTTCTGCGCACCCGCGCCGAGGTGCCCTATTCAACTGCAGTGTTGATTGATCTGTTTGACGAGTCGGCCCAGCCGCTCAAGATAGTGGCCAGCATCATCGTGGAGCGCAGTTCACAAAAGGGAATTGTGATCGGCAAGGGCGGGGCGATGCTGGGGCAGATCCGCCGGCAGGCTGCGGCAGAGATAAGCAGGGTCTTGGAACGGCCGGTACGTCTGGAACTATGGGTGAAGGTACAGAAAAACTGGACCGGGAAAAAGGACCTGCTCCAGAGTTTGGGCCTGCCCGGTTGAGCCGTGCGTACCGGGCAGGGCTTGCGAAAAGGCCTGCTTTCTTGCAGTTAGTCTTTTTTCAACACTTCCAGGGCGCGGCGGAGCTGGTTGTCCTGCTCAATCCGCTTCGTTATATCCAGAATACTGTTGACCTGCTGAAAGCTCTCTTCCTGATTGCCGTTGCCCGTTTCAGACTCGGTATTTTGCGGCACCCCTGCAGAGTCGTCATTGAGATGGCCGGGCAGGTCTTTTTCTCTGAGCATCTGCTGGCCGGCGACGCTTTTGTGCAGGCCGGGCGGGGTGTCCAGCGGGGTGATGATATCCGGGCGGATGCCGGTTGCCTGAATGGAATCGCCGCTGGGCGTATAGTATTTGGCCGTGGTAAGGCGAATACCGGCCCCGTCCGGCAGGGGGATGATGGTTTGCACCGAACCCTTGCCAAAGGAGGTGGTGCCGAGAATGCGCGCCCGTTTGTGATCCTGGAGCGCGCCGGCAACGATTTCAGCCCCACTGGCCGAGCCGCCGTTGATGAGCACCGCCATAGGGTAGGATTCAACCCGAGTGTCAGGATGGGCTTCGTAGAGGATCTGTTCCTGGTTGTTGCGACTGCGGGTGGAAACGATCACCCCATGATCGAGGAAAATATCGGCAACCTTGATAGCCTGATCCAGCAGGCCGCCGGGGTTGTTGCGCAGATCCAGCACCAGCCCCTTGAGCGGATGCCGCATGCGCAGCATATCCAGGGCTGAAAGCACGTCTTCGGTGGTGGAATCCTGAAAGTTGGAGATGCGGATATAGCCGTAGCCCGGCTCAAGCTCCATGGACTTGACCGAAAACAGGGGAATATCCTCGCGCACCAGGGTGAAATCGCGCGCCCCACGCCAGCCCCCACGGTGGATGGACAGCTTGATGGTTGAGCCCTTGGGCCCGCGCATCTTTTTCATTGCCTCCATCAGGGTCATGTTCTTGGTGAGCATGCCGTCAATGCGCAGGATCTGGTCGCCCGGTTTGATACCAAGCCGGTCTGCCGGGGTTCCTTCGATGGGAGCAACTGCAGTTAAAATACCGTCGCGGATGGTCACCTCAATGCCGACCCCGGTAAAGCTGCCCGTGGTTTCTTCCTCAAGCTCCTGAAAATCCTCCGGGCTCATATAGCCGGAATGCGGATCGAGCGAGCCGAGCATGCCGTTGATGGCGCCGTGCATCATGGTGCGTATGTTCACCTGATCCACATAGAACTGCTGCACCAGGGTGAGCACATTGGCAAAGGTTTCCAGTTCCTGGTAGGTATCTTGCTGCTCTTTGTTCTCCTTGCTTCCAGGTTCTGCCGCGCCCGCAAGCAGGGGCAGCAGAAAGAGGATGCAGAGCGCACAAGAGATCAGCCGCAGCGGAACAAGGGAGCGGAATGGGTGCGGAAGGGTTGGGGTAAATTTGTCAGCCGGAATTCTGTGCACAACAGTGTGTCTATGTCCGTTCAGTTCCATGTCTACATGCCAGCTTGATCCGGAACTGGAATAAGAGAAAAGTAAACTCGAATCGTACCCCTTCAACATCGCTGCGGCAATAGTAAACTTTTGATTCCAGAGCCCTTTTGCAGAGTCTCAGGGCTTTGCAACCGAGCCGGGCTTGAGCCAGTCCATCGGGTCTTCCGCGATGGCCCCATGACGGATCTCAAAATAAAGCCCCTTGCCGACCAGGGTGGCAAAATTGTCGGTAGTGCCGAGCACATCACCCTGGGCGACCCTGGTTTTCTCACCCACTCTGATTTTGGCGAATTTTGCAGTGACCGTGTAGTACTGTTGGGCATGCTCGATGATGACCATCTTGCCGTATCCGGGCATGTAATCGGCATAGATCACCACCCCGCCGTACACGGCTCGCACCTCCTGCTCACTGCTGACCCCAATGGTGATGCCGTGGGCAAAGGGGGCCGCATCAGCGGCGGAGCCCGGCTCCATGAAACCCCGCACCAGAGGGCCGTTCAGGGGCGGCGGCAAATTGCCCTTGTTGTTGGTAAAGCCTTGGATGGAGCGTTTCTTCTCGTCGTCCGCCATTCGAGTCAGGGTTGCGGTAAGGCCGCGCTGGGCCTTGTTCATCTCCCGGATGGCCTGCTCGTACAGGCTGCGCTCGGTCTGCACTCGTTTAAGAAATTCTTTTTGCTCATCGACCGCCAGTTGCAGTTGTTTTTCCTGGGCATCGGCAGCGCTAATCAGTTGGCCTAGTTGCTCCTGTTCCTGGGCCAGGGTCTGTTTGAAGGCATTGATCTCCTCCATGCTCTTACGGAAGCGAAGAAAGACCACGCGGTCATAGGTGACCAGCGAGCGGAAGGCCTCGTTGCCGCGCACCAGTTCAGCCAGACTTTCGTTGGAAAACATGGCGTTGAACAGGCCGGTCTTGCCCAAAAGGTAGTAGGATTGCATCCGTTTGATCAGATGATCCTGCAGCTTCTGGTGCTGTTCGGCCAGGCCTGCCAGCTCTTGTTCCTTGGCTGCAATGAGTTCGCGTTTTTCCTTCTGGCGACTCTGCAGGTCTTCCAGTTGGCTCCGTTGCTCATCAAGATCCGCATCCAGGCGCTGCAGTTCCTCAAAAAGGCTGCGTTCCTTGCCCGTGCTTTCCGCCAGCTTGCCTTCATGTCGGCGGATAGATTCCTGCAGCTTATTGATGTTGATGCGTGTTTCCTCTGCCTTGTCTGCCGCAAAAGCACTGGGCGGCAGCAGGAAAAGAACCAGCGGAATGAGGAGCAGTCGCAGCAGCATGCCGGTCATTACAGGTGCTGAATAGAGCGGGTGGAGCGAAAGCTGCCGATCGCGCAGAGCAGGGTAGCGGCAACAACAATGGCGATAATTACCGGCCAGGACAGGAAGGTGAAGGGCACCAGATTAAAGAGGGCAGGGCCTGCAAACTGGAGCTTGATCCAGTGGTAGAGCAGGTAAAGGGCAAAGAGGCCTGCTGCCGAACCACACAAGCCCATGAGCGCGCCTTCCAGGAGAAAGGGCATGCGGATGTAGTTGGTGGTTGCGCCCACTAGGCGCAGCAGTTCCAGTTCTTTTCTGCGGGAAAAGAGGCTGAGCCGAATGGTGTAGGCCACCATGAAGGTGGAGGTGATCACCAAAAGAAAACCGGAAAGGGTGATGACAATGCGCATTAGTTGAATAAAGGCGTGGAAATGATCGATCCATTCCTTGCCGTATTGCACCTTGAGCACGCCGGGCAGGGTTTCCAGGTAGTCGGAAAAGCGTTTGATCCGGGCCAGGCTGTCCAAAGAACGCTGAGGGTAGACCTCGATCGAGGGCGGTAAAAAGTCATCCGGCACCCCGCTGAGTACATCGCTGTCGCTGCCGAGCTGCTTGGAAAAACGGTCAAAGGCCTCCTTGCTGCCCACAAACTCTATACGCTCCACCTGGTCGAACTTGAGGATCCTGCGGCGATATTCGTCCTGCAGGGATGGGGGCGGATCTTCATCCAGGTAGACCACCAGACGCAGGTCATTGCCCATCTCCGTGCCCACGTGGACCGCATTGGCGTAGGTGAGGTAGAAAAAGGCGAAAATGAGCACCGAAAGCATGACCGTGAAAAAACTCATGAGCTGGGATTTCCAAGTCAAGAGCAGGTTGCGGCCGGTATGCAGGAGAACCGTGGCAAAAAACCTCATGCCTAGGCCTCCATGGCGGCTGCTGCGCCGTGTTCGGCTGGAGCTGCGCCTGCGCTCAGCAGACGGCCGCCTCGCAGTTCCATGACCCGTCTGCCGCCACCACGGTAAAGGGATTTGTCGTGGGTGGCAATGAGCAGCGTGCAGCCCTGCCGATTGAGCTGATAAAAGAGGCTCATGACCCGGGCGGTATTTTCCGCATCCAGGTTGCCGGTGGGTTCATCGGCCAGCAAAATTTCAGGATTATTCGCCACCGCTCGTGCGATCGACACCCGCTGTTGTTCGCCGCGGGACAGCTCCTCGGTCAGGGTGTCGTATTTTTTACTCAGGTTGAGCTGCTCCAGAAGGTTCTTCACCCGCTCTTCGATCACGGATTTTTTCTCGTAGACAACCTCCATGCTGATGGCAATGTTGTCGGCCACGGTCCTGTCGGTCAGGAGTTTGAAATCCTGATAGGCCACGCCCACCTTGCGGCGGAGCAGGTGTATGTTGCGGTGGTTGAGCTTGCTCAAATCAAAGCCGGCCACATCGAGCATGCCCTTGCTTTCCTTTTCCATGCGGCTGACAAGGCGCATGAGCGTGGTCTTGCCCGCGCCGCTCATGCCGGTGAGGTAGACGATCTCACCCTTGCTGATGGCAAAGGAAATATCGGAAAGCGCCTCTACATCAGGCGGATAAAATTTGGAAACCTTGATCAGTTCGATGATCGGCGGTGGAGGCAGTTCTTGAACCATGCAAATCCTGAAACAGAGAGAGGAGAAACCATGCTGCCCGAGAAAAGGCAGCAGGCTGCCATGGCAAGGAAGCCCATTTTCAGTGCAGCCCGCTCCTTTACTATAGCATGTATGGTGGTAAGTCCATAGTTTTTTCAAGATGATTGGGTAGTTGCAACACTTATCCACCCTACAAGGCTTTGCAAAAGCACTTTTATGCTCTGTTAGAGCAGGAGCATGAAAATGCGGCCTTTATGCTGGATTGAGGTCTTTGCGACTGGTATAGTTTGGGGCTGGTGTAGTCAGCTTTGGCTAAAGCTGGGTCTGTAACCTATGTCTTCAAGACATAGGCAAAGCACATTACAGAGCAATTGGAGGAATGGAGGCATGCGGTATCAGGCGGTCCTGTTCGACCTTGACGGCACCCTCTTGGACACCTTGGCCGATCTGGCGGAGGCGAGTAACCGTGTTCTCGCGGCACACGGTTTAAAGCCTTATCCTGTGGAGGACTATCGCTATTTTGTCGGCAATGGAGTCCGCCATCTGCTGGAATGTATCCTGCCCAAGCCATTGCGCGAACAGGAAGAAGAGGTCGATGCCGCTATTGCCGCCTTTCAGCAGGAATATGCCAAAAACTGGCAAGAGCACACCAGGCCCTATGAGGGCATTGCCGAGTTGCTCGATTATTTGAGCGCGAACGGCTACCGTCTCTCTGTTCTGTCCAACAAACCGCAGCACTTCACCGAACTCTGTGTGCAAACCATGCTGGCAGACTGGCATTTTCATTCGGTGCTGGGTCAGCGCGAGGGTGTGCCCCGCAAGCCGCATCCGGCCGGAGCCTTGGAAACCGCCCGCGTGCTTGACCTGCCGACATCCGCCATTCTCTATGCGGGTGATACGGGCGTGGATATGCGCACAGCCCAACAGGCAGGCATGGATGCGGTCGGCGTTTTGTGGGGCTTCCGCGATGCCGAGGAACTGCGCGCAACCGGTGCGGAGCTCTTGGTGCAATCGCCACAGGAACTTATCCGTTTTCTTGCCGAGTCTGCTGCAGCGGAGCCAAGCGCTTGATCTATCTCGATACTGCTCTGCTTGCCGCCCTAGCACAGCCCTGCGTCGGGGCTTTTATTGGCTATCTCACCAATAAAATAGCCATCCGCATGCTCTTTCGGCCCCTGCGGCCGTGGTATGTGTTCAAATGGCGGCTGCCGCTCACCCCCGGCATTATACCGTCAAAACGGCATGAATTGGCGGTCAATATCGGCGAAATGGTGGGCATGCGCCTGCTCACCAGCGAGGAGATAGGGCGGGCTATTTCAGGTGAAGCGTTTCAGGAACACCTCCACAATCTGATTACGCGCAGACTGGCCCTTTTCTGGTACCGGGAATTTCCCTCCCTGCAGGAGCTTTTTCCGGCCGAGAGCGGCAGTGCGGTTTCCGACCTGCAGGCCGGTCTGAGCAAGAAACTTAAGGAGAAACTAACGCACTACCTTGCCGGGCCAGAGGCAGAGGCCCGGCTTGCAGGCTGGCTGCAGCATGCGGGCAACACGATATTCGATGATCAGGTGGAGAGTGCCCCGTTGCGGCGAGTGGCGGAACAGTTCGTTCAGCAGTTGCCGGCAGGAGGCGGTGAGCAAATAAGTCATGCAATCAGCCAGATACTGAATGCTCTGCTACAGGAGGCAGGCGCAGAGAAAAAGCGGTTGGCCGAACTTCTGCCAGAGGAGTTTACCGGCCATTTGCATGCCTTTATTGGGGCACAGTCGCCGGTTATTCTTGAGCGGATCGCTCAGCAGATACTGGCCGAGGAGGCAAGACCGGCCCTCTTGGAATCCTTGCTGACCGTGGTGCATCAGTTGCTGGGCTCCCTCGGCCCCATGGGGGCCATGGCGCTTGGTTTCTTTGAGGCAGATACCTTTAAACGCAAGATCAGCGAGTATCTGGATAAGAACCGTGAGTCCATTGTAAACCGACTCACCAGTCCGCAACTGCAAAAGCGCCTTGCCCAGGTGTTGCAGGAGAGTATGGATACGGTACTGGACAAGGAAATCGCGGAGTTGCTTGCAAACCTTAGCCCTGAGCGGAAGCATGGCCTTTGCACTGCGATTGGCGCTCAGGTGGCGGCAGCACTGCGCACTGAAGCGGCTGTAGCACAATTGACTATTGCCTTGAGCGGCATGCTGCGCCGCTTGCTTCAAGAGGGCCAAAGCGGGGAGGGGAAAGCAAGCCCGGCAGAGCTGGTGCTGAGCCTGCTGCGCAGCGGCAGAGGCGCGTCATTTCTTCATACTGCCGTGGATTCACTGGTGCGACAGGTCTTTAACCTGCCCCTGAGCAGGGTTATCGGCGGCATGCCGGATGAAGCTCGAACGCTGGTGGCCGACCGCGCCATCAGGTATGCCAACCATCTCTTTTTGCACGAACTCTCGGGCCTGGTTCAGGCCATCAATATCAAGGAACTGGTCAGCGAAAAGGTGGATTCCCTGGATTTGCTGCAATTGGAGCGCTTGCTTCTGGGGATCATGGAGGAGCAGTTCAAGTACATCAACCTCTTTGGAGCCCTGCTCGGTTTCCTGATTGGCCTGATTAATCTGCTTCTCTTTCAATTGCGCTGAAAAGACAGATCCGGGCCTGCGAGCATAAGCAAGCAGACCCGGATTAGAAAACGCATTCCTATCGTATTCCTCTTTCAGGCTAAAGCCGGGTGTGTGTACCTTTGCCTTGGAACCAGAATCAGACCAGGCCCAGATGCTTGGCCTGCTGCCAGAGCTGGGTCGCCAGCCGCACCGTGGCCTGATCCACCATGCGGCCTTCTACTGCGACCGCGCCCCGTCCCTCTTTTTTTGCCTCTTCATCGGCCTGTATCACCTTGGCTGCCAGTTCGATATCCTGCTGTGAGGGGGTGAAGACCTCGTTAATCACCTCGATCTGGGAAGGGTGGATGGCCCATTTGCCGTCGCAGCCCAGGGCGCAGGCCATGACCGCCGAACGGCGCAGGCCTTCCGCATCCTTGAAATTGCCAAAGGGCGCGTCAATGGCCAGACTTTTGGCTGCCTTGGCGCACATCACCATGTTGCTGATGGCAAAATGCCAGCGGTGGCCGGGGTACAACTCCTCCTCCTTTTCGCCATGGCCTGAAATGGACACCAGGCGCGCACCGATAGAGGCAGAGTAGTCGGCAATGCCGAACACCAGGGTCTTAACCCTTGGGCTTGCCTGGGCAATGGTGCCGGCATTCTGCAGACCTTCCGCGGTTTCGATGGAGGCCTCAAGGCCGATGGCAGCGGCATTCCCCTGTTGCAGGTCGATACCGGTGAGCAGGCGTTCGGCAAAATAGATGTCGCCGGGATGGTTGACCTTGGGGATAACAATAGCGTCCAGCACCTGGCCGGCCTGTTCCACCACTTCAATCAGGTCTCTGTAAGCAAAGGGGGTGTCCAGGGCATTAATGCGCACCGTCACCGTCTTGCGTTCCCAGTTCTGGTTGAGCAGCGACTCAATCACCTGGGCGCGGGCAGCCTCCTTGGCATCGATAGGTACGCTGTCTTCCAGATCCAGCATCACCACATCAGCAGCACTTTCGCAGGCCTTGGCGTGCATCTTTGCCACATGGCCGGGAACAGACAGGTTGGAACGGCGCGGTTTCATCAGCTCTCTCCTTGTTGGATAGGACTCAATATATGCCGGTATGGGCGGATGGGCACTGACTTTCAGCTCTTGTTCAGGTTTGCATCTTACCTGCTCGGTTAAGGGAAGCAAGTGGTAATGGCAGAGTAGAAATCAGCACTGTTCGCTCTCTGTGTGCTTAGCGCGACCGTTCATTGTTTATAGCAAGCGCTGTTTCTCCTGTGCCGTGTGGAGGGGCTGTTTTTTGTGGCGCAGGGAGCGGCGCACCTGGTCGGCACTGAAAATAAGCAGCGCCAGCCAGATGAAAAGGAACCCCCGCTGCTGCGCAACGGGAAAATCTTCTCGATATACGAAAACGCCCAGGAGAAAGTTCAGTGTTGGCGAGAGGTACTGCAAAAGGCCGGCTGTGGTTAGGTTGATTTGCCGCGCCCCGCTGATAAAGAGCAAAAGCGGGGCCAGGGTGACGAGGCCGGAGCCGATCAGGAGAAGGGTCGCAGGCTGTGAGAAGAAAAAAGCGGTCTCGCCCTGTGCCTGTAGAAAAAGAATCAGGCCAAGACTGGGTAGGGCCAGAATGCCCATCTCCATGGTCAGTGCCTCAAGCGCCGGCGCCTGGGATATTTTGCGCAGCAGGGTGTAGATCCCAAAACTTACGGCCAGGCCAAGGGCAATCCATGGAAATTGCCGCAGGGCCAGGGTCATGTAGAGGACGCCAATGGCTGCCACGGCCACGGAGAGCCACTGCAGCGGGTGCATCTTTTCCTTGAGCACCACCACCCCAAGAAGAACCGCTAACAGCGGATTGATGAAATAGCCAAGGCTGCTGTCGATAACATGCCCGTTATTGACCGACCACACATACAAAAGCCAGTTACAGGCAAGCAGGCAGGAGGTGCCAATAAGGGAGAGCAGAGGCTTGCGTTTGAAGAGCAGGCGTAGGGGATACTGGTGGTTTTTGGTGCAGCTATAGATGACCAGGGCCAGCACAAAAGACCAGAGGATACGATGGCCAAGTATCTCCAGGGAAGAGACCCGGCCCAGCAGTTTCCAGTAAACGGGCAAGAGACCCCAACTGGTATAGGCAATGAGGATGGAGGCCAGTCCGCGTGTTGGCAACATATATTCTTGATCTATGCAGACTTATGCAGCCTGCTGTGCCGAATTGGGCAAAAGTGAACTCACTTTGTCCTGCCTTCTTCCGGCCAGAGCGTGTTCGGATAGACCCCGTGCGTGCCGGTATAGGTCTGAAACAGGCATTGTTCGCCCAGTTCCTGCACGTAATTTGGGCACAGTGGAATCTTGCCGCCGCCTTCCGGAGTATCAAGGGCGTATTTTGGGAGGGCCATGCCCGAAACATAGCCGAGCAACTGTCGCATGATTGCCTGACCACTATGGATAGTGGTGCGAAAGTGCGAGACGCCGCGCGTAAGATCTGCCTGGAAGAGGTAGTAGGGTTTTACCCGGGCCGTCAGGAGACGGTAGAACAGTTCCTTGAGGACCGGCGCAGAATCATTCACTCCCCGCAAAAGCACGGTTTGCGAGCCCAAAGGAATGCCGGCATCGGCAAGCAGGGTGCAGGCGGTGGATGCTTCCGGAGTGAGTTCTGCCGGGTGGTTGAAGTGCAGGTTGAGGTAAAGGGGATGGTGTTGGGCGAGCATAGCTGCCAGATCCTCGGTAATCCGCGCGGGCAGCATGCAAGGCATGCGGGTGCCCATGCGGATGATGCGCACCGTTGGGATGGCGCGGACGCGGCTTAAAATTTGGTCGAGGTGGGCATCCGTCAGCATCAAAGGGTCGCCGCCTGATATAAGCACATCAACAATGGTAGGCGTGGCGCGGATATAGTCGATAGCAGCATCAAGATGCGATGGACTGATGACCATATCCTTGGTACCAACCTTGCGCTTCCTGGTGCAAAATCTGCAGTAGCTGGCGCATTCACTACTCACCAGCAGCACGGCTCGGTCAGGATATTTATGGATCAGGCAGGGAACCGGACTCAGATTTTCTTCATCAAGTGGATCAGCCGGCGTTTCCGTATCCTGTAGCTCCAGCAGGTCTGGAATCACCTGTTTCAAAAGAGGCGCGCCATACTGTTTGGCAAGTTCGAGAAAATACCGGCTCACCCGCAGCGGATACTGCGCATGCACCGCTGCAAGTTGTTCGTACGGCAGGTCAAGCAGAGTGCTCAATTCACGCGGGTCGGTTATCAGGGATGAAGCAGAAACAGCCATGGAATGCTGGGAAAAATGGGAGAATAGAGGAAACGGGAGTTACTCTTGCAACGACCAATCAAAGCTGTATCACTGTCGGTTTCGGAGAATACGCCTCGGAGTGGGAGTGGCCCAGGTACGCCTGCCTCGCATGAGCGTTACCTCTTTAATACATTACGCTGATTGAAGAAAGCCCTTCGCTACAAGACAAAAAGATCGTCACCACATAAAAGCGATGACGATCTTTTGCTACGAATAGAGCCAGATATTTCGTCTTAAAAAGCGGTCTATCAGTGGTCGATGGCGGCGGACGCCTTCATGAATTCACGGTTGAGACGGGCAATATTGCGAATGGTAATGCCCTTGGGGCATACATTCTCACATTCACGATGGTTAGAGCAGTTGCCAAAACCATCCTTGTCCATCTGCAGAACCATGTTGATGGCGCGTTTTTTGGCTTCCTGCTGCCCCTGTGGAAGCAGGGCCAACTGGGATACCTTGGCGCTGGCAAACAGCATGGCTGAACCGTTCGGACAGGCGGCCGCACATGCGCCGCAACCGATGCAGGCGGCTGCATCCATGGCCTGTTCGGCCACATGCTGAGGAATGAGGATGGTGTTGCCGTCCTGGGGCGAGCCAGTGTTGACGGAAACAAAACCGCCGGCAGCAATGATTCGGTCAAGGGCAGACCGGTCAATGATCAGGTCTTTCACGATCGGGAAGCCCTGGGTGCGGAACGGTTCAATAACGATGGTGTCGCCATCCTTGAAGCGCCGCATGTGCAACTGGCACAGGGTGGTTTCTTTGTCAGGACCATGGGCAGTACCGTTGACCATGGCGCCGCACATGCCGCAGATGCCTTCACGGCAGTCATGGTCAAAGGCTATGGGCTCAAGTCCCTTTCGGGTCAGCCATTCATTGAGCACGTCGATCATCTCAAGAAAAGACATATCGGTGCTGATATCTTTCAGGGCATGCTCTTCAAAGGCGCCTTGGGCCAAGGGGCCGTTCTGCCGCCAGATTTTCACCAAGATATTAATCGATTTCGATGCCATGGGTATCTTCCGTATTATGGTTGAAGTTCAGAAGCGATGTCAGTGTGCACACAGCCGTTTACTTGTAGCTCCGCTGGGATGGAGTCACATTTTCGAAGACCAGTGGTTCCTTGTGCATGACAGGATCCGCATCTTCTCCCTTGTATTCCCATACAGCGACATGGCTGAAGTTTTCGTCATCACGTTTGGCTTCATGCTCTTCGGTCTGGCTTTCCTCGCGGAAATGGCCGCCGCAGGACTCTTCACGGGCCAGGGCATCCTTGGCCAAGAGTTCAGCAAATTCTAGAAAATCTGCAACACGACCAGCGCGTTCCAGGGACTGGTTGAGTTCCTGCCCGGAGCCCGGAACGGTTACGTTCTCCCAGAATTCAGCCCGTATTTCAGGTATTCTCTTGATGGCTTCCTTCAAGCCGGTGGCATTGCGGGCCATACCGCAGTTATCCCACATGACCTTGCCCAGTTCACGATGGTAGTGGTCAACGGTTTCCTTGCCCTTGCCGCTCTTGGTGTTCTTCATGAGCTTTTCGGTCTGTTCCTTGACCATGTTCACCGAGGCGTCAAAGGCTGAGTCATTGGTGTCGGTGGGAACCGGCTCAACTGTTGCCAGGTAATTGCCAATGGTGTAGGGCAGGACAAAGTAGCCGTCGGCCAGGCCCTGCATGAGCGCGGAAGCGCCCAGGCGGTTTGCGCCATGGTCTGAAAAGTTGCACTCGCCGGTGGCATACAGGCCGGGCAGGGTAGTCATGAGGTGATAATCGACCCAGAGACCGCCCATGGTGTAGTGAACCGCAGGATAGATCATCATCGGTTCCTTGCCGGGATCGCTGTCCACGATTTTCTCGTACATCTGGAAGAGGTTTCCGTACTTGCGCAAGATCACATCCAGCCCATCGCGTTTGATCGCATCGGCAAAGTCCAGATACACGCCCAAGCCGGTTTCGCCGACACCGTGACCGGCGTCACACATTTCCTTGGCATTACGCGAGGCAACGTCGCGCGGCACCAGGTTACCGAAGGAGGGGTACTTGCGCTCCAGGTAGTAATCGCGCTCTTCCATAGGAATGTCGCTGGCCTTGCGGGTATCGCCTGCCTTCTTGGGCACCCATACGCGGCCGTCATTGCGCAGGCTCTCACTCATCAGGGTGAGTTTGGATTGGTAATCGCCGTGCACCGGAATACAGGTCGGGTGGATCTGCACATAGCAAGGGTTGGCAAATCCGGCACCACGCTTGTAGGCACGCCAAGATGCGGTCACGTTGGAGGCCATGGCGTTGGTAGACAGGAAGTACACATTGCCATATCCGCCGGTGGCTAGAACCACGGCATGGCCCGAATATTTCTCGATCTCGCCGGTAATCAGGTTGCGGCACACGATACCGCGAGCAACACCGTCAACCACAACCACGTCCATCATCTCGCGACGAGTGTACATCTGCACCTTGCCGGCTGCTACCTGGCGCATCATGGCTGAGTATGCGCCCAGAAGCAGCTGCTGCCCCGTCTGACCACGGGCATAGAAGGTGCGGGATACCTGCGCGCCACCAAAGGAACGGTTGGCCAGGGTGCCGCCGTATTCACGGGCAAAGGGCACGCCCTGGGCAACGCACTGGTCGATGATGTTGTTGGACACTTGGGCTAGGCGGTATACGTTGGCCTCACGGGCGCGGAAGTCGCCGCCCTTTACGGTGTCGTAGAACAGGCGGAAAACGGAGTCACCGTCACCCTGATAGTTCTTGGCGGCGTTGATGCCGCCCTGGGCTGCGATGGAGTGTGCCCGGCGAGGGCTGTCCTGAATGCAGAACAATTTGACATTGTAGCCCAGTTCGCCGAGGGTTGCGGCTGCGGAGGCCCCGGCTAAACCGGTGCCTACAATGATGACCTCATACTTCCGCTTGTTGGCGGGGTTAACAAGTTTGTTGGAAAAACGGCAATTATCCCATTTTTCGGCCAGCGGTCCTTCAGGAATTTTGGAATCAAGCTGCATAGTAGTATCTTTTGGCTATGGGTTAATAAGTAGTTGAACTTTTTTAGGGCCCGATGCTCAGTACTGCGGGCGCCTACGCTCAAAATTAACTCAGCGTGGAATCACTTATAGAAGCTGATTACGGGAAACCACCATGAGCAGGGTGACAAGGATAAAAATCGCTCCCATGATCGCTGCAATGGCCCAGGCAACAATGCGCAGTGGTTCGTCATACCTGGGATGGCTGATGCCCAGAGTTTGCAGCAATGACCAGAAGCCGTGGCTGATGTGCAGCAGCAGCATGCTCAGGCCGACCAGGTAGAGAAGGGTGTAGGCAGGATTGGTCAGTACTTTGGTGACGTAATCAGAGATGGTGACAACCTCTGTTTTCTCAACAAAGTGGAAATTGGCCATATGGATGAGGATAAACAGGAAAATCGCGATGCCGGTGTAGGGCATGGTGCGTGAACCCCAGGTAACCCCACCTGCGCTGGTCCATACCTCGTATCTGCCGCCACGCGCCTTACGGTTCTCAAAAAAGAGATAAAAGGCTGTGATCACATGCAGGAAGAAAATGCTGTACAGCCCGATTTCAAAGAAGGTAACAAAAATGCCAAGTGAATGGAGGTGGTGCGCATAGGCGTTAAAGGCTTCTCTTCCCCAGAAAATCGAGCTGTTGCCGATGGCATGTACAACGAGGAAGCTACCCAGCAGTAAGCCGGTGATCGCCATGATGTACTTTTTGCCCAGGGACGACTTGAAAGTTTGGATGAACCAGGTCATAGCTGCATTTCCCTTGTTGAGGTGAAGGATAAAAAGGCCAGCAAAGAAATGAACAGTCATTCATTAACAGCGACTGAAGAAGACTGTCAAGGAAAAAGTCTGATTTTGGCTGCGGAGGCCGGTTCTGGGGCCGGTCAGGAGCTGAAGGTTCTCCCCGGAAGAAACCGGCGCAAACGCCTGTAGGAGCTGTTTTATCATGCTGCTTGAGTTTTTTCAGACAGCAAAGACAGCTTTGCAGCTCAGGTGGGATGGGAAAGTCTGCGTTCGCAGTCGCATTTTCCTGAAACCTCACTTCGTTTCAGGATGAATCTCTTGATATAGATGCCGGGAGTGTAGGTTGTGTAGTGAATTCGTGTCGAGAATTGATGGTGCTGACGGATCGGTTGCATGGATGCTCAAAGGGCAGACGTTCAAAACCAGAACTTTTCCCCCAGGACTTTGTGCCGATAGTAATTGACGTTGGTCCGAAACATGACCAGGGCTGAGATGCCGTAACCAATTGCCCGGCTCGCCCTTTCAAAGCCGGCCATATCTATAAGGATACCCAGGGCCACGCCGAGGACAAAGTAGCACAGCGCGGGACGCCACAGTCCTTTGATGGGGAGATAGATGGGCCAAAAAATATACGAAAGAATATTCCCCATGATCTGCATGCGCTCGCCAAAGGTAAGCTCTTTCAAATACGGAAGACTCGGCCCGCCTGCTGCCTCAATGAGGCGGAATTTATTTTTCCATTTTTCGGAGACATCCAGTTCATCAATACCTGGTCGAGAAGAAAGATCGCTTTTGGGGCTTTGGTACGGGTTATGGGAAGATGCATAGTGCTGATATGCAATCTGATCAGCTTCACCTTTTTCAACCGGGCCATAGAGCATCGGCACTACCTTTGTATCACTGCTTCCCGTTGAACTATCTTCTCTCAAGTGGATGAGCATGCCGATGTGGGAGAGTTTTTCCTTATATCTTTGAGCAACAGCACTGTCTACCTTTCTTTTGATCACAAATTCCTGGTTGCCAAGCACAATATTGTGTGCGGTTTCCTGTGGTATCTTAAATAATAATGCAAATTGCTGAACCACGTCATCACCTTTGGCATTCGGCAGCAACTGACCTGAATAGATGACATCAAAAAGAGTGCTCATGTTAGATTATATAGGATATCGATTGAGTATGGAGGGCCATGTATACGCAGTGTCAAACTATTTTTTTCAATACTTCTTATAGAGTGCGCATGAACCATGCTTTGCGTGGTGGACTTGCGAGTTGAATTCTCCGTTCAATGAAAAGGCGTACAAGTAAAGATACTTGTACGCCTTTTCATTGAACAACATCAAAAACGGCAGGTTTTATTCACCTGCATGGGCGGTGAGGAAAAGTGACTTCTCAAGAGATGAGAAGAAATCCTGATACTGTTTGGGATCTTCAATGGGCCGCAGGTTGAACTGGGCATTGGCGCGCACCAGCATCTGTGTTTCACCCCTAGGCCGCACCGAGACAGTCATTTTAATCTGGTTATAGTCGAGCTTGGTGCCGCTGACCGTACCCAAAACCAGATCGGCCCGGTCAATAATAAAGCCAAGATCCTGCATGGTGGAGATAATGGCGCGCATAACCACTTCCTTATCGCTGGTGTCAAAGCTGCGCGACTGATAGCTGCGCTTTTGCAACTGGCTTTCTTCACCGGTGTCCAAGATGCGCTCGTTGGTGGTCTGCATGGCGCAGGCTGAAAGGAGCAGGCAGGCCATGATCAGGGGCAGGGTAGCGGTGAATTTCATATTTTCTGAGCCTCAATAAAAACAGATTTAGACAGGCGCTCGTGGAAATCCTGATACAGGGCCGGATCGATCATGGTTTCCGCCATGGTGCTGTTGTCGGAGCGCCGCACCACCCGCTGAAAAGTGACCCTGACAAAATGTTCATCCGCCGTTACCTTGCGCCGGCTGTCCAGCACCGGCCGGATGACCAGGGCCACCCGGATATTCTGTTCCTTGCTGACCGGCATGTGTACGCCGCCTACTATGCCCATGAACAGGGACAGGGCAATTTCGCCGCCATTGGTCGCATCCCTCTGTTTATTGGCGGTAATGACGCCCAGCTTGGTCTCGGAATTTTCCAGATTGAAGCCAAGATCCTGCAAGACATTGGCGCTGGCAGAGAGCAAGTCGGTCTCGCCGATGCCGCTGTAGCGCCTGGTCTCGATTTGCCGCCGTTCAAGCTGGGTTTCTGAAACCACAAAAAGATTGGGAGGTGCGGTGGCGCAGGCGCTGAAAAGAAACAGCGGCAGTGCAAGAGTAAGCAGAGCGCGGTGCAGTTGGCCGGCCATGCTTAAAACCGGGAGGTATGATAGGCAAAGTCGCGTACTTTACCATCGTTATCAAACTTGATGATAACGGTCAGGGTGCGCTGGCTGGTGGAAGCAGCGCCGGAACTGCCGCTTGCGCCAAGGCCGCCGCCACCGACAACATCCCCGCCAAAACCGAGGATGAGCGCGTTAATGCCGCCCCGACTGGTGGAATAGACCTGATCCGTGGCAACCTTGTCGTAAATCCAGACTTCGCGGCGATTTTCATCGGTGGAAACAATATTAGGTGAGCCCAGAACCTGGGCAACCTCGGCCCCGCTCATGCCCACGCGAATTTCACGCTGCACCTTGCCCACAGTCATGCGGTCGGTGGAGTCGTCCTGCACCTGGGCGCGATGGTAGGAGGCTGAACTGCAGGCGCCCAGGGCAAGTGCCGTGCACAGCAGCAAAATAATCTGATAACGTCGAAATACCGGTACGGATTTTTTCATGATTGTACTTTACCTGGATTGTTGGAGAGATTTCCATACAGCATGGGAAGGTATGGGCAAAGAAGAGAAGGCCTCGGTTCTCTCATGCAGCTGCGCTCACCAAATTGTACTTGGCGCAAATGCCGCTTTGCAAGCGGAATAATGCTCGCAACTGATCCGGCAAGCGCGCCATTAGATTTTGCAATTATCAACGGGGCCGTGAGCCCGGTAGTGTTGTAGGTGTTTTAAGTGTTACGCCTGTGCGCCTTGCCCCTGTTGCTGTGCTGCATAGGCAGAGGCAGCACACTCATTTTTACCTAGGTCCAGCACCTCTTGTTTCTCGTCATCTTCCTGAATAAGATTGGCATTGACCTCGCGGATGGTGGCATATTCCTCGGGTTGAGGGCGCATATTGGCCTTGATAAAGGCGGTGAACTCCTCCTTGCCGGCCAGGTCGTAGATGTTTTTGTTGCGTCCAAGCACCTCACCCAGGGGCAGGGCAAAGATGAGTTTATCGTTGGCCTCGGCCCAGTCGGCAAAGTGTCCGGGTAGCACAACCAGCGCTTCATCCAGCTTTTTTACCTTCTGAATGCTGTCATAGAGCATACCTGCCCAGGCCTCGGCCTTGCCGCCCAAATCCGGTCGGCCCACCGAGTTGATGAACACCGTGTCGCCGGAGATAAAAAAGCGCTCATCAATGATAAAGGAGGTAGAGCCCGGCGTATGGCCGGGGCTGAAGAAGACGCGCACCTCCGGACCACCGGTGGAAAATCGGATGACTTCTCCATCTTGAAGCGGCTGGTAGTCATTTTTTGAATCCTTGAAGTCACCGTCATTGGCAAGAAAGACAGCCCCGGTTTTGCGGGCAATATCCCTGCTGCCGGCGATGTAGTCGGCCTGGAGGTGGGTTTCAAAGGTCTTGGTGATCATGCAGCCTTGCTGCGCGGCAAAATCCAGATAAAAATCAATGTTTCTGGATGGATCAAAGAGCATCATTTCCTTGCCGTGCACAAGGCCATAGCTGCAGGATGCCTTGCCGGGCCGGATGAACTGGTAGAGGGCATAGCTGTCTGTCTTGTGCACCAGCATCGGCACCAGGACATTGCCCCAACTTTTGATGCCGTCTTCCAGATAGCCGACTGAATCAAAGCCATGCTTGACCAGAATTTCACCCACATACTTGGCGGAACCCTCTTGGGCGCAGACAATGCGAACCAGCTTGTCTTTTGGCACCTTGGCCACGGATTCCTCTTCCAGTTCCATAAAATCATAGTAGGACACGTTGGTCATGGCAAAGGGATAGGGGCCTTCCACATGAAAACGGGCAAAATCCTTGTCGTTGCGTACATCAAGCACCATAAAATCTTCTTTATTGACGATGGCCTCAAAGAGTTCCCTGGCGCTGTAGGGGTGTAGTGGCATGTTTACCTCCGCATTTTTCAAAGGTTAAAAGGAAGTATTCTTGTTCAAGGTATACAGGCTCAACTATATGGAAGTTTTTACCGGTTGTCCACTTGAGAGCTTCATTATTTATGTGTTTTTTCTAGGAAATTGATTGCCGACTCATGAATATGCTCAGCCAAAAATTTGTTGAGAAAATGCAGGCTTGCAAACTTTGCCCGAGAAACTGCGGGGTCAACCGGCAGCAGGGTGTACTGGGCTACTGCCGCAATGACCACCAACTGCACCTTGCCTCCATCACCTTGCACAAAGGCGAAGAACCGGTTCTGAGCGGACCGGACGGCCTGTGTAATGTCTTTTTTGCCCACTGCAACCTGCAGTGCAGCTATTGCCAGAACCATCAGATATCCCGCAACGATATTCTATTGGCCGGGGAGCAATGGAGTTTGGCGGCTGCAACCAGACAGATCGGCCGGATGCTGGCGAGTGGGATCAGGCATGTGGGCTTTGTCTCACCCTCCCACATGGTGGCGCAGATGGTGGCGATGGTGGAGGCCCTGCGGCAGGAGGGCTGGAAGCCGGTGATCGTCTATAACTCCAACGGATACGACAAGGTCGAAACCCTGCGGCAACTGGAAGGGCTGGTTGATATTTACCTGCCGGATTGCAAATACATGGATGCCCGCCTGGCCACGGAACTGTCGGGCGCGCCGGATTATCCGCAGGTTGCGGCTGCGGCCCTGCGTGAAATGTACCGACAGATGGGGCCGGTCTTGCATATGGATGATGACAGGGATGATGACGACTTGGCGCTCAGGGGCATGATGGTGCGCCACTTGGTATTGCCGGGGCAGGTGGCCAACAGCTTGCAGGTGCTCCGCTTTCTTGCCCGTGAACTCTCGCCCAAACTGACTCTCTCGCTCATGGCCCAGTACCGACCCATTGCAGCTGTGGCAAGACATCCGCAACTTGGCAGGCGCGTTACTGAAGAAGAATATGAAGCGGTATTGCAGGAAATGGAGGAACTCGGCTTTACGGAAGGGTTTGTGCAGGAGCTTGCCGGTGCGGATTGTTATTTGCCGGATTTTTCACGGGATTCACCCTTTGAACCTTGACGATCCAACTGATCCGGTGTGAGAAAACCGGCCGGCCGCTGAGGAGTATTGAGGCCAACACAGCCATGAAGGGCGTTGTGCACAGAAACACGGGCGAGAGTTATGAGGAAATGCTTGTGTGTCTGGCTGAAGAGAGCGGCATACAATCAAAATTCAGGATTGTTCAAAGGGCCGCAAAGCCTGGAGGATGGCAAGAAATACTGCTCCCTGTTTGCGGCCGATCCCGGCGCTGCGCCCATGCTTTTGTGCAGAACATGCAAGCTCTGTTGCCTGGCACTGTGTCATTACCTCTTTCCGGTCGCGAAAGTGGCAACTCGACAAGCACCCGCCACTTTTGTACAATGCGTCAATATGTGCCCGCCTGTGGGCCGCCTTTATCCCCTGTTTGTGATTCTGTTGATTCTGTATGCATACTCCGCATCCCCTGTCTGAAAATTTTCCGCCTCCCTGGAACCGTATCCTTCCCTATGCAGCCAATATCTTTGCCTGGGGTGTGCTCATCGGGCTGATCTATCTGCTCCGTTCCTTTTTCCTGTTGATCTTTCTCACCTTTGTTTTTTCCTACATTCAGGCCAGATCTTCCCTGCGGCTCAAACCCTATATCAAGAGCCGGATCGTACGGGTGGTGGTGGTGGCCATTGCCTTTATCAGCATCCTCACCGCTGCCGGGGTTTTTCTCGCCCCTAAAGTAAAAACCCAGACCGAGATCTTTGCCAGCCAGTTCGGTGTGTATGTGGCCAGGGTGGATGAAGAACTGTACCGGCTGGAACAGAAATACCCGCTTTTAGGCGAGCTTTTGCCGGAACTGGTGGCCGCGCATCAGGCCCAGGCCCAGGCGGAAGCCGAAGCCAAGGCCCGCGCCGAAGGCACGGATAGCGTTCCGGAGGCGCAACCGCGCAAGAGCCTGCGCTATTCGCCCACGGCCGCACTCTTGCAGCAGTTTTTCGGCCTTGGTGAGACCACCAGCGGTGTGCAGAACGTCAACCAGATACTCGATACCCTAAGCAATATCGGCGGCAAGGTCTTTACCATTGCTACCACCTTCCTGCTTTCCCTGCTTTTCTCTTTTCTCATTGTGCTGGACTTGCCTGTACTGGGCAGGCATGTACGCAGTCTGGCCAGGACCAGGCTCAGGTTTATTTATCTGGCCGTGGCCGACAATATCCGCGAATTTTCACTGGTCTTGGGCCGGGCGCTTGAGGCCCAGCTCATCATTGCCATTATCAACAGCGGCCTCACTGCCGTGGGTATCAGCCTGCTCGGCCTGGGCGAAAACGTGGCCTTTTTATCGGTTATCGTGTTCTTTTTCAGCTTTTTTCCGGTGGTGGGCGTGTTCATCAGTTCCATTCCCATCTGTCTGATGGCCCTGCAATCCCAGGGGCTGAACACCATGTTTCTGGCCATAATCCTGATCACAGTCATCCACCTGATCGAGGGCTATATTTTGAACCCGCGCGTGTACGGCAGCTATATGCGCATCAACTCGGTCATTATCCTGATCATCCTTACCCTGGGCGGCAAGCTTTTCGGCTTTTGGGGCCTGCTCTTGGGTGT
Source organism: bacterium (assembly GCA_030538155.1). Taxonomy (GTDB): domain Bacteria; phylum Desulfobacterota; class Desulfobulbia; order Desulfobulbales; family Desulfobulbaceae; genus Desulfobulbus. The sequence goes on along the minus strand of JAUNUN010000006.1, from coordinate 4,303 downwards.
GCCGGTCTGCACCTATATCTTTGGTTATGCCATCCGGCTGGACAAGGCCAAGGCAGCACCGGCGCGGGTGCCGCAAGAACCGCCGGATACACCCGGGAATGAAGAAACCGCAGCCATACCCGGCATCATCCAGTCCCAGAAGCAGCAAGAAGGACCACATTCATGAGCAGTCATCAGTACGACGAGTCCAAAATAAAAACCCTGAGTTCGCTTGAGCATATCCGCAAGCGGCCGGGCATGTATATCGGCCGCCTGGGTGATGGCTCGCATCCGGATGACGGCATCTATATTCTCCTGAAAGAGGTGCTCGATAACGCGGTGGACGAGTACATCATGGGCCACGGCAAGCGCATCGACATCAGCCTGGCGGAAGACGGCTTGTGCGCGGTGCGCGACTATGGCCGCGGCATTCCGCTCGGCAAGGTGGTGGAATGCGTGTCTGTCATCAATACCGGCGCAAAGTACAATACCGAGGTCTTTCAGTTTTCAGTGGGTTTGAACGGCGTGGGCACCAAGGCGGTGAATGCGCTTTCCACTCGCTTCAATGTGAGCGCCTTTCGCGAGGGCCGCTTCAAAAGGGCGGAATTCAACCAGGGCAAGCTGAGCCACGAGGAAGAGGGCGAAAGCAGCGAAAAGGACGGCACCCTGGTTGAATTTCTGCCCGATGTCGAGCTTTTCCCGGGCTTTCAGTTTGACCGGCACCTGGTGGAGGAACGCCTGTGGCGCTATGCCTATTTAAATGCAGGCCTTACTCTGCACTTAAACGACAACCAGTATGTGTCCAAACGGGGCCTCTTGGATCTTTTGGAGCGGGAGATGCGGGAAGAGGCCCTGTACCCGCCCCTGCATTTTTCCAGCCCTACCCTGGAATTTGCCTTCACCCATGCCGATGACTACGGGGAAAGCTATTTCTCCTTTGTCAACGGCACCTATACCAGCGAGGGCGGCACCCATCTTTCCGCCTTTCGGGAAGGCATCTTAAAGGGCATCAACGAGTTCACCGGCAAGAAGTTCAATGGCCTGGACGTGCGCGATGGGGTCATCGGCATTTTGGCGGTGAAGGTGCAGGACCCGGTTTTTGAATCCCAAACCAAGAACAAGCTGGGCAATACCGACATCCGCGCAGGCATTGTCAATGCCGTGAAAGATGCGGTGGCCACCCACCTGTATAAATTTCCGGAAAGCGCGGAAGTGCTGGTCGACAAGGTGCAGCGCAACGAGCGGGTGCGGCGCGAACTGCAGTCGGTGCGGCGCGAGGCCAAGGCCAAGGCCAAGAAGATCGCCTTCAAGATTCCGCAACTCAAAGACTGTAAATACCACCCGGCTCCTGGCAAACCCTCGCGACCCGGGCGGGAGAACATGCTCTTCATTACCGAGGGCCAGTCCGCGGCAGGCTCGATCGTCAGCGCGCGCGACCCCATGGTGCAGGCAGTCTTCAGTCTCAAGGGCAAGCCGCTCAACGTGCTCGGTCAAAAGCTCGATGTGCTCTACAAGAACGAGGAGATGTACGCGCTCATGCAGGCGCTCGACATCGAGGAGTCCATCGACAACCTGCGCTTCGACAAGGTGATTATCGCCACCGATGCCGATGTGGACGGTCTGCACATCCGCAATCTCATGCTCACCTTTTTTCTGCAGTACTTTGAGCAGTTGGTGCTGCATGGCCGGGTCTATATTCTGGAAACGCCCATCTTCCGGGTGCGCAACCGCGAAAAGACCATCTACTGTTATTCCGATGCCGATATGGACGTTGCCATCCAGACGCTCAAGGCCAAGGGCAAGGGCGATCGTTCCATTGAAACCACCCGCTTTAAGGGCCTGGGCGAAATCTCCCCGCCTGAATTCAAGCAGTTTATCGGCGCAGACATGCGCATCAAGCCGGTGCGGTTGGACAGCCTGAGCGAAGTCGGCCGGGTGCTGCGCTTCTACATGGGCAAGAACACGCCTGAGCGCAAGCAGTACATTATGGACCACCTGGTGGTGAACCCGGTATGAGTAATGATCCCATGGAAGTGCGCGGCGTTTTGCACCGCCTCTTTGACACCAACTTTCTCGACTACACCTCTTACGTTATTCGCGACCGGGCCATTCCCGACGTGGATGACGGCTTAAAACCGGTGCAGCGCCGCATTTTACAGACGCTTGCCAACATGGATGACGGCCGCTTCCACAAGGTGGCCAATGTGGTGGGCGAGACCATGAAGCTGCACCCGCATGGCGATCAATCCATCTTCGATGCCTTGGTCAACCTGGCCAACAAGGGCTACCTCATCGACCGGCAGGGCAACTTCGGCAACATCTTCACCGGCGATCAGGCCTCGGCCGCGCGCTATATCGAATGCCGCCTCAGCCCGCTGGCCAAGGAAACCCTGTTCAATAAGGATTTGACCGAGTTTGTTGAATCCTACGATGGCCGCATGCAGGAACCGGTGCGCCTGCCGGCCAAGGTGCCGCTGCTCCTGATGATGGGGGCGGAAGGCATTGCCGTGGGCATGGCCACTAAAATTATGCCGCACAACTTCTGCGAACTTTTGCAGGCGCAGATTGCCTGTTTGCGCGGGCAGGAATTCACCCTCTACCCTGATTTCCCCAGGGGCGGCATTATCGATGCAAGTGAGTACAACCACGGTAACGGCCGCTTGCGCTGCCGGGTGCGGCTGAGCCAGCCCGATGAGAAGACCATTGTTATCACCGAACTGCCCTACAGCATCACCACCCAGTCTCTCATCGATTCCATTGAAAAGGCAGCCAAGGCGGGCAAGCTCAAGATTGCCTCCATAAACGATTACACCGCCGAAAAGGTGGAGGTGGAAATCAAGCTGGCAAGGGGCGTCTATGCCGAGGAAACCATTGACGCGCTCTATGCCTTTACCGACTGCGAGCTGAGCATATCACCGAGCCTAGTGGCCATCGAAGAAAATATGCCCCGGCAAATGCAGGTGGAGGAGGTGCTACGCCGCAACACTGGGCTACTGGTTAAAAATTTGCAGACGGAACTGCAAATCGAGTTGGACCGGCTGCGCGAGAAGTGGCATGCCCGCAAGCTGGAGCAGATCTTCATTGAAGAGCGGCTCTACAAGGAGATCGAGGAGATCACCAATTACAAAACCGTGCTCAGCACCATCCGCGAGGCCCTTCTTCCTTTTGCCAAGGAGCTGGAACGGGCGGTGACCGGCGAGGATATCGAGCGACTGTTGGAGATCAAGATTCGGCGCATCTCCCGCTACGATATCAACCGCCAGCAAAAGGAGCTGCGCGACATTGAAAAAAGCATCGCCGCCATCAGCAAACAGCTCACCGATATGGTAGGCTATGCTATTGGATATATTGAAGATTTACTCGGCCGCTATCAGGACGAATTCCCCCGCACCAGCGAACTGAAGGCCTTTGACGAGGTGGATGCGCGCGCGGCCGCTCTCTCCAACCTCACCGTCTGCTACCACAGGGAAAGCGGCTTTATCGGCCACCGCATCAAGGCTGAGATGGGCGCAGGCGAGATGGAATGCCAGGCCTCGGAGTACGACCGCCTGCTCCTCATCTTCAAAGACGGGCTCTACAAGGTGGTGCCCATGGTGGACAAGTTTTTTGTCGGCCCGGATCTGTACTGGATGGGCGTGGTGGAGGAAAAGCTGGTCTTCAACCTGCTCTACAGAAACGGCCCGGATAACCTGGTCTACATCAAGCGTTTTCTTGCGCCCAAGTTCATCCTCAACCGGGAATATCGCCTCTTTGAGCCGGACAAACGCTCAACTGTTCTCTTCTTGCAAACCGGCAAGGAGGGCGTGCGCGTGCGGGCCGGCCTCATGCCTGCGGCCAGGGCCAAGTACAATAGCCTTGAGGTGGATTTTGACGAGGTACTCATCAAGGGCGCGGGCGCGAAAGGAAAACGGCTCAGTACCAGAAGAGTGCGACGTATTACCGATATCAGCGGCAAGAAAGCGCCGCAGGATGTGGAAGGCGCGCCCCTGCCTCTGCCTGGGTTGGATGCTGATAAGGAAGAGTGACTTTGCGCACGTATTTTACACGCTTTTGCAACTCCATCTTGACTTTACTGTGCCGTACCGCCGGGGCGCAAGAATCCATGCGACTTGCAGAGTCCGCCGCACAGCTGCTCAGACGTTCAATCGCTCAGTCCACATGGGCCCGCGCCTTTTCCGAACCAGTTCCGCATGCACGGCATAGAGGATTTGCCCGCATATTAGGGTTCCTCGAAAAATCGTTGCAATGAAAGTACAATAAAATTGTCTATTTATGTCGAAATATCAGTATGATATGGTATTGTCTCAGGAAATTGTTACACACA